>JBPEXC010000032.1:0-1908 GCA_052032035.1 Acidimicrobiales bacterium
GGACTCCTCGCCAAGGCCGGCACGCAGCTCGTCGAGGGCCGGGGATCGGTCGTCGACGGCAAGACCGTCGACGTCGCCGGCCCCGACGGTCAGACCCAGCGGATCGGCTGCGATCACCTGGTGCTCGCCACCGGCTCGATACCGGTCGAGGTGCCGTCCCTTCCCTTCGGCGGGCAGGTGCTGTCGTCGAGCGACGTCCTCGCCCTCGCCGAGGTGCCGTCCTCCCTGGCGGTCGTCGGTGGCGGCTACATCGGGCTCGAACTCGGCACCGCGTTCGCCAAGCTCGGATCGGCGGTCACGATCGTCGAGGCGGCCGGCCGCGTCCTGCCGGCCTACGACGGTCAGCTCACCGCGCCGGTCGTGGCGTCGCTGCGGGATCTCGGCGTGACCGTCCTGACCGACACCCGAGCGACCGGGATCTCCGACGGGGGCCTCCGGGTCGAGACCGGCGATCGGTCCGGCGACGTGGTGGCGGACAAGGTGTTGGTGGCGGTCGGCCGGCACCCGAAGGTGGCCGGTATCGGCCTCGCCAACCTCGGTCTCGCCCTCGATGGGCCATTCGTCGCGGTCGATGAGCGCTGCCACACGTCGATGCGAAACGTCTGGGCGATCGGCGATCTCACCGGCGAACCGATGCTCGCCCATCGGGCGATGAAGCAGGGCGAAGTGGTGGCCGAGGCGATCGCCGGCCTGCCGACCACCTTCGATCCGATGGCCGTGCCGGCGATCGTGTTCAGCGACCCGCAGATCGTCGTCGTCGGTCTCGGTCCCGACGAGGCCCAGGCGCTCGGTGACGAGGTGGTGGTCGGCCGTTTCCCCTTGGCGGCGAACGGACGATCGATGACGCTCGGCGCCGATGATCGGTCGAGCAGCGGCTTCGTGCGGGTCGTCGCCCGCGCCGACGACCACCTGCTCCTCGGCCTTCAGGCCGTCGGCGCAGGAGTCTCGGAGTTGTCGGCGGCGTTCGGGTTGGCGATCGAGATGGGGGCGCGACTCGAGGACGTCGCCGACACGATCCACGCCCATCCGACCGTCGGGGAGTCGGTGGCCGAGGCCTGCATGGCTGCGCTCGGCCACTCTCTGCACGTCTGAACCCGTCATGGGAAGCCCAACAGGTCGAGAAGCGTCTTCCACTGGTGGCATCGGCGGCACAGCGCCTCGCCGTTGCTGGTGATCGTCTCACCGCCGGCCGAGACCGGCACGATGTGGTCGACCTCGCACAGGTGGGCCGGGGCATCGCAGCCGGGGGTGGAACAGCGTCGGTCCCGGGCGAGCACGCCGGCCCGCTTGAGCCCCTGGAAGAGCCGACCGGCACGGGATACGTCGACCGCGGCGCTGGTGGCGTCGACGACGATCCGGCGGAAGCGGCCGACGATCGCAGCCCGGGCGGCGAACCACGGCGACACCCGGTCGCCGGTCGTCGTCTCGCACTGGAACCGCTCGGCGGCGGCCAGCGCGTCGTCGAGTGACATCTCGCTGGGGGTGCCGTCGCCGAGGAGGGTGTCGACCTCGCGGAGGAAGGTGTCGTGGTCGAGGCGGAGCTCGGTGGTGAAGCCGTGGCCTCCCGTCGAGCCGTCCTCGCGTCCCAGCAGGTGGGAGACGAGTGCGTCGTGGGATCGCTGGGCGCCGGTGCGAGCGAGGTCGCCGGTGTCGCCGCGCCCCTTGGCTTCAGCCCAGTCGTCGTCGAACATGCGGGCCGCGGTCGGGGCGATGGTGCCGTTGACCTGCGCCCAGATCTCACTGGTCGTCTCGATCACGGCGGTGACGTTCTTGCCGTGCCGGGTGACCCAGATGCCCCGCTTGTTGAAGTGCTTGATCGCCTCGTCGGTGGGGTCGCGGTCGTCGAGCAGCTCCTTCAGGGCGTCGACGGCGTCGGCGAACTCGGCCCAGTCCATCGAGGTGGCCCAG
>JBPEXC010000320.1:0-8737 GCA_052032035.1 Acidimicrobiales bacterium
TCCAGTTCAACACGATCCGCGAGTTGTCCTGGAAGTTCGACGTCACCGACGCCGGCGCCGGCAGGGGCGCTCCGGGCGGGGTGCCCGTCGTCGACAGCGTGATCGGAGCGCTCAGGTCGCCGACCTCACCGCCGGCGTTGACGCCGCGCACCTGGTAGCTGAACTCGGTGCCGGGCGGCAGGTCGATGTCGGTGAACCAGCGATCGGCGTCGTTGGCGATCACCACGCCGTCCCGCAGGATCTCGTAGTCGACCGCACCGGAGACGGCGCTCCAGTTGATGACGATGCGACTGTTGTCGACGAAGGTGGACCGCACGGTCGCCGGGGCCGGGAGGGCGCCGCCGTCCGACTCGCAGAAGCGGGAGAAGCCGCCGGCCCACATCTCGGTGCCGGCGTCGAAGTCGCCGACGGCGCTGATGTCGCCTCCGAGCCACAGGCACCCGTTGGTGTCGCCGTGGATCGCCCACACCCCGGTCTGGGTGGCGGCGGCGTTGAGCTGGAAGCTCGGCAGGTAGTCGCCGGTGTCGCCGTCGTAGGCGGCCACGTACTTGATCGGGGTCACCAGCACGTCGCCGGGCACCGGGTCGTTGCGGTTGACCCAGTAGTCGTAGTCGGCGTAGTGGTCGGTGTAGCAGTGGCAGGCGGCGTAGATACGGTCGCCGACCACCTCGATGTCCTGGTAGTCACCACCACGGCGGGTCGAGTGGATCCGCAGGATCTCGTTGGTGTCGCCGTCGAGCTGCCAGACGGCGTGCTCGGAGCCGCCGATCCAGATCTTGTCGCCGAAGACCTCGACGTCCTGGATGTAGCCGCGATTCGGGTAGGCGGTCTGGTTGATGAACGGCGTGATCCCGGCGACCTCGAGGCCGGTCAAGGTGTCGAGCGAGGTGAAGTACTGCGACTCCGCCATGCCGTTGACGGTGGTGAAGTAGCCACCGATGTGGAGCTCGGCGCTGTCGTCGTCGAGGGCCATGCCCCAGATGGCGCCGCCACTGACGGTGGGCGTCCAGGTCGTGTCGACGAGGCCGGTGTCGACCGAGGCCCGGGCCAGGCGGCTGAGCACGGTGCGGGCCACGCCGTTGCGGCCACCGGCGGCGGAGAAGGTGCCGCCGGCGTAGAGGTGGGTGCCGTCGAGGTCGATCGACTTCACCACCACCGGGTAGCTGCTCCACGGGTTGTTGAGGTCGGGCAGGAAGGTGGTGTCGACGGCGCCGGTGACGGGGTCGATGGCGGCGAGCCCCTCGGTGTAGGGCGCCCCGTTGACCGACGTGAACTCCCCACCGACGTAGAGGCGGGAGCCGTCGGGCGAGGCCTTCAACACGTAGACCGGGGCGTCGATCGCCGGCGCGAACGAGGCGATGTGGGCGCCGGAGTCGACGTCGAAGGCCGCCAGGTAGGGCTGGGCGACCGGCGTCGAGCCGGAGAACTGCTGCACCTGGGTGAAGCGGCCGCCCACGTAGACGACGTCACCGATCTGTTCGATCGACCACACCTGGTTGTCGATCGGACCGGTGAACTGGGTCGGACCGAGCCCGCTGACACCCCAGGTGGGGGTCGGGTTCGGACTGATCTCTGCGCTGGCCGCCGTCGGGACCGCAACGAGCATCGACGCGAGCGCCGCCATTGCCGCCAGGAGGAAGACCGCCACCTTCTTCAGATACGCCATCCACGGAGTGTCACACTTTGACCACTGCGCGTGATGAGTCCAGGTGCCCGATCCTGGTCCAACTTGATGGGCCGTTGGCCTCAAATCGACCGGTTCCGGGAATCGACGCACCCTGATCCGGGGCGAGCGATCGGCGGGAGCGGCCGGTCAGACCCCGAGGGTGAGGTCGTCGAAGAGGGCGTCCTGGTGCGACTCCGCCCTGCCGGCCATCCAGTGCTTGCGGCAGCGGAGGTCGTAGGACACCTGGGGCGGCCGCTCGGCCCCCTGCTCGGTGTCGCCGACGGCGATCAGGGCGCCGTCGTAGACCTGGCGGCCGTCGACCAGCCGGGCGTTGTGGGTGGCCCGCGCCCCGCACCAGCAGCGAGCCTCGACCTGGATCTCCTGCCGGACGTCGGCCACCTCCAACAGGCGCTTGGTGCCGTCGAACAGCAGCCCCTGGAAGCTGGTGAGCAGGCCGAAGGCGTAGAGCTCGATGTCGAGCTCGTCGACGATGCGGGCCAGCTGATCGATCTGGCGAGGCTCGTAGAACTGGGCTTCGTCGCAGATGACGGCGTCGAGGCCCGGCCCGGCGTAGTGGGCGGCCGAGATCAGGCGGTGGAGGTCGACGGAGTGGTCGATCAGGGTCGCCTCGGCCGACACCCCGAGCCGACTCGACACGACCCCGGCCTGGCGGTCGAGCTGGGTGATCAGCAGGCAGGCCAAGCCGCGGGTGGTGAGGTTGTGATGGATCTGCAGGGCCTGGGTCGACTTCCCGGATCCCATCGTGCCGAAGAAGAAGCGGAGGGCGGCCATGAGGCACGAACCTATCGGAAGGGGCGGGTACCGTGGTCGCCCGTGGCCCCCGTCCGACTCCACGATCGCATCGACCCGGTGCCCGATCCCGTGGGCGGCTTCGCGGCCTACGTCGGGCGGCCGGTGTGGAACGAGGCCCGCCGCCCCCTCGAGGCCCGCCGCCTGCGCCAGAGCGACCTGTGGGCCGGGGTCGGGGTGCCCGAGGGGCACGGCCGACCGGTCATCCTCATCCCCGGGTTCCTGGCCGCCCGGCGCAGCACCGATGCGCTGGGCCGGATTCTGCGCGACGCCGGCTGGCACGTCCTCCAGCCCGACGTCGGGCGCAACGCCGGGCCCGCCATCACCACGATCGAGGCCGCCCTCGAACACGCTCGTGCGGGCGTGGAGCGCACCGGCGAGAAGGTGCACCTGATCGGCCACAGCCGTGGCGGCCAGCTCGCCCGCGTGCTGGCGGTGGCCCACCCCGACCTGGTCGACCAGGTGATCGTCGCCGGCACGCCGCTGCGCACGAAGTACCCCAAGTACCTCGTGGTGAAGGTGCCGGCCGAGGTGCTCGACAAAGGGTGGCGCTGGGGGCTGCTCGGCCGGGCCGACCCCGAGGCCGAGGACTGGGTCGACCGGCTCCGCTACGCCGACCTGCCCGCCGGGGTCGAGCTGGTGTCGGTGTGGTCCAAGCTCGACGGGGTCGTCGACTGGCGGCTGTGCCTCGACGCCGCCGCCACCAACATCGAGGTGCGTTGCTCCCACCAGGGCATGTTCAACTCGGTGCCGGGCATCCGCGGCATCCTCGCCGGACTCGCCGGCTCCCCGTTGGCGAGCGGTGCCCCGACCCTCAGCCCCGCACCTCGGCGATGAGGCGCTCGACGGCGATGGCGAGCCCGTCGTCGTCGCTGGTCGGCAGCACTTGATCGGCCGCCGCGATCGCGTCGTCGCTGGCGTTGCCCATCGCGAACGAACGGCCCGCCCACTCGAGCATGGCGACGTCGTTGTGGTTGTCGCCGAAGGCCGCCACCTCCGAGGGGTCGATCCCGAGGTCGCCGCACAGCGCGTCGAGGGCGATCGCCTTGGTCACGAGGCGGGCGCCCACCTCGAGGAACTGGAGGCCCGAGTAACTGACCACGCCCTTGTCCCCGATCGAGGCGAGCGCCGCGGTGTAGAGCTCGTCGAGGGGCAGCTCGGGGTGGAAGACGATCACCTTCTGGACCCGACCGTGGAAGGCGTCGAGCACGTCGTCGACGGCGGCGACCGGGGGCTGGTTGGGCACGAGGTCGGCGAAGCCGTGCTCGTGGGCCATGCCGCGCTCGAGTTCGAGGGCGAAGCGACACCCCGGCACCTCGGCCCGCAACTCGACGATCAGCCCCTGCGCCACCGTCGGGTCGATCCAGAAGGCGCGCACGGTGTCGCCCCGATCGAGGTGGCGGGTGATGGCGCCGTTGGCGAACACCCAGTAGTGATTGATGCCGAGCTGCTCGATCACGTCCTCGGCCACCGGCTCGGGCCGACCCGTGGCCGGCACGACGAGGATGCCGGCGGCCTCGGCGTCCCACAGCGCCTGCTGCACCCGCGGCGAGAGGGTGCCGTCGGAGCGGAGCATCGTGCCGTCGATGTCGGTGGCGATCATCCGGACCGGCGGCGCTGGCGTGCTCGTCATTCGTCGAGCATACGACCGACCAGCGCGGCGACGGCCGAGCGCTCCGAGCGGCTCAGGGTGACGTGGGCGAACAGCGGGTGGCCGCTGAGCGCCTCGACCACGGCGACGATGCCGTCGTGCCGCCCGACCTTGAGGTTGTCTCGCTGGGAGATGTCGTGGGTGAGTACGGCCTTGGAGTTCTCGCCGAGGCGGCTCAGGGCGGTGAGCAGCACCGACTTCTCGAGGTTCTGGGCCTCGTCGATGATCACGAAGCTGTCGGACAGGGTGCGGCCCCGCACGTGGGTGAGCGGCAACACCTCGAGCATGCGACGGTCGACGATCTCGTCGATCACCGTCTCGCTGCAGATCGCCGAGAGGGCGTCGGTGACCGCCGCGGCCCAGGGCGACATCTTCTCGTCCTCCGAGCCCGGCAGGAAGCCGAGGTCCTGTCCGCCGACCGCGTGGAGGGGGCGGAACACCAGCACCCGCCGGTAGCGGCGGTCCTCGAGGGTCTGCTGGATGCCGGCGGCGATGGCCAGCAGGCTCTTGCCGGTGCCGGCGGCACCCCCGAGGCTGACGATGCCGACCGTCTCGTCGAGCAACACGTCGAGCGCCACCCGTTGCTCGGCCGACCGGCCCCGCACCTCGAACGCCGACGACTCCCGCACGAGATGGACCTTCTTGTCGGCGTGGAGGCGCCCGAGGCCCGACTGCGAGCCGGCCTGCAGGGCCACGCCGGTGTGGCACGGGAAGTCGCGGGCGCCGTCGAGGTCGACCGAGCCCTCGCCGAACAGCTCGTCGATGTCGGCCGACTCGACCTCGAGCTGGGCGAAACCCGGCCAGATCGGGCTCGAGGCGAGCTCGTTGCGGTACTCCTCGGCCTCGATGCCGAGCACGCCGGCCTTGAGCCGGAGCGGCAGGTCCTTGGAGACGAGCACCACGTCCTCGTCCTCGTCGATCAGCGCGAGGCAGACCGCCAGGACCCGGTGGTCGTGGTCGCCGGTGGCGAGCGCGGCGGGCACCACCACGTCGACGTGGTTGGGCTCGATCCGCAGCGTGCCGGTCGGGCCGAGGGGGATCAGCTCGTCGAGGCCGCCGTGCATCGCCCGCAGGCCCTCCAGCGCCGCCAGGGCGCGGCGGGCACCCCAGCCGAGCTCCGGGTGGCGCTGCTTCGCCTCCAGGCCGAGCAGTGCCACGAGGGGGATCACGACGTCGTGTTCCTCGAAGCGCTGCGGCGCCTTCGGGTCGGCCAACAACACCGAGGTGTCGAGCACGTAGGTCCGACGTTCGACCGGCTCGTCGACGGCGCGACCTCCCGGAGCGTGATCGTCGGCGGCACGGTCTTCGAAGGAGCCAGGCATCGGATTCTGTTGTCCTCGGGTGGTCGGCTGACGGGTGGCGGCCGGGCCGCCGAGCGCATGCATACCAGGCCGATCGACGCCGATTCCGGCAATCTGGACCGCTGACGGCGAAGATCATCCAAGGTTCACACAACGTTCAAACCCAGGCACGGTGGGGCCGCCGCCACCCGCCGTGACGACACCAATCGGCGCGTTTGTGCCGAGAACCACGGGAAACCGACGCACTGCGCACACCCACCGTGGTCGGGCGACCCTCCGCGGTGGTGTTGCGAACCGATGACGACGTCACGAACGGGCGGAGACGTTCTTCACCTGTGGCGAATGGCAAATGACCGGCGGGTATATTCCGCCGCGGTGCTCGGAGGGGCAGAGCCGAGGGTTCGATCATCGACCCCGCTGCCCTCCCGAGCGGACACCAACCCAAGGAGAGAGACCCCATGAAGCGTTCGTGGCGCCTGCTGTTGGCGCTCCTCGCATCCTTCGCTCTGATGGCCGCCGCTTGCGGTAGCTCCGACAGCGACGGTGCGACGGAGGCCGAAGCCGAGACCGAAGAGACCGACACCACCGAGGCGGAAGCCGAGGAGACCACCGACGACACCGAGGCCGAGGCCGAGGAGTCCGACGGTGAGACGGAAGAGATGGAAGACATGGCCGGCGACTTCAACGTCGGCCTGACCTACGACATCGGTGGTCGAGGCGACCAGTCGTTCAACGACTCGGCCGCCGCCGGTATCGACGCCGCCGCCTCCGAACTCGGCATCACCTTCTCCGAGGCGGAGCCGAACGCCGACGGTTCGAACCGGGCCGAGCTGCTCCAGACCCAGGCCGACGTGAGCGCCCTGGTGATCGGTGTCGGCTTCCTGTTCGCCGGTGACGTCACCACCGTCGCCGCCGAGAACCCCGACGTGAACTTCGCCGTCGTCGACGACGCCATGCTCGACTTCGACAACGGTGGCGTGCCGCTGGGCGACAACATCGCCGGTCTGACCTTCGCCGAGGAGCAGGGCTCCTTCCTCGTGGGTGCCGCTGCGGCGCTCAAGAGCGAGAGCAACACCATCGGCTTCATCGGTGGCGTCGGCGGCTTCGGGCTCATCGAGAAGTTCGAGGCCGGCTTCATCGCCGGCGCCCAGGCCGTCAACCCCGACATCGAGGTGATCAGCCAGTACATCACGATGGCCCCCGACTTCGACGGCTTCACCGCCCCGGACCGGGCCAAGGACATCGCCCTGTCGATGTACGACGCCGGCGCCGACATCATCTACCACGCCGCCGGCGGCTCCGGCGCCGGCCTCTTCGAGGCCGCCGCCGAGGTGAGCACCGACGACGCCAAGGTGTGGGCGATCGGGGTCGACTCCGACCAGTACCTCACCGCCGACCCGAGCGTGCAGGAGTTCATCCTCACCTCGATGCTCAAGCGGGTCGACACCGCGGTCCTCGAGATCACCCGGGCCCAGGCCGCCGGTGAGTTCACCGCCGGCAACACCGTCTACGACCTCTCGGTCGACGGCGTCGGCTACTCGACCTCGGGCGGCTACCTCGACGACATCGTCGATCAGCTCGAGGACTTCAAGGCGCAGATCATCGACGGCACCATCGTGGTGCCGACGGCCCCCGAGGGCTGATCGAGTCGCCGGAACGGGCGTCGGGCGCATCACCGAGCGTGACGATCGACCCCGTTGAATGACGAGACTGCGGGACCGGGCTACTGTCCGGTCCCGCTCCTCGTTTTGGGCTCCCGCTCGCCCTGCGATCCAGCCGCCCACCGACCCAGCCGCACCCCTGGAGGCCCCCCTTGGCTCCGGCCATCGAACTCATCGGGATCACCAAACGGTTCCCCGGTGTGATTGCGAACGACAACGTCAACCTCACCGTCGAGCAGGGCGAGATCCACGCCATCTGCGGCGAGAACGGCGCCGGCAAGTCGACCCTGATGAAGATCCTCTACGGCATGCAGCCGGCCGACGAGGGCGTGATGCGGGTGAACGGCAAGGAGGTGCACTTCTCCTCCCCGACCGACGCCATCGCCGAGGGCATCGGCATGGTCCACCAGCACTTCATGCTGGCCGACCAGATGAGCGTCATCGAGAACGTGATCCTCGGCTCGGAGCCGACCAAGGGCGGCGTGATCGACTTCGCCAGCGCCAAGCAACACCTGGCCGAGGTCGGCGCGGCCTACGGGCTGACCGTCGACCCCGACGACCTGATCGACACCCTCGAGATCGGCGAGCGGCAGCGGGTCGAGATCATCAAGGTGCTCTACCGGGGCGCCACCATCCTCATCCTCGACGAGCCGACCGCCGTGCTGGTGCCCCAGGAGGTCGAGGAACTGTTCAACAACCTCCGCGAGCTGCGCGAGGGCGGGGCGACGATCATCTTCATCGACCACAAGCTCCAAGAGGTCCTGGAGATCGCGGACCGCATCACGGTGATCCGCCGGGGCCGCACGATCGACACGGTCGACGCCGCCGACGTCACCGCCGGCGATCTGGCCGAGCTGATGGTCGGCGAGGAGCTGCCGTCGCCCGAGACCACCGAGTCGACGGTCACCGACGAGATCGCCCTCGACGTGCGCGACGTCACCGTGCTCGACGACGACGAGCGCGCCGTGGTGAAGGACGTCTCGCTCACCGTGCACCGGGGCGAGATCGTCGGCATCGCCGGCATCGAGGGCAACGGCCAGACCGAGCTGATCGACTCGATCATCGGCACCCGCGACCCCGCACAGGGCACGGTCACCCTGATGGGCGCCGACATCACCCACGCCTCGGTGCGTCACCGGCGAGAGGCCGGCCTCGGCTACGTGCCCCAGGACCGCCACGTCGAGGGGCTCCTACTCGACGCCCCGCTGTGGGAGAACGCCGCCCTCGGACACCAGACGAAACCGCCCTACTCCAAGGGCTTCTGGATCGATCGCGAGGGGGCTCGCGCCCAGACCGAGCGGATCCGCGCCGACTACGACGTGCGGTCGCCGGGCGTCGACGTGAGCGCCCGGGCCCTGTCGGGCGGCAACCAGCAGAAGCTGATCATCGGCCGGGAGATGGAGGCCGACCCCAAGGTCCTCGTCGCCGCCCACCCCACCCGGGGCATCGACGTCGGCGCCCAGGCCGACGTCTGGCAGCAGATCCGCGACGCTCGCTCCGAGGGCCTCGCCACCCTGCTGATCTCGGCCGACCTCGACGAGCTGATCGGCCTGTCCGACACGATCGTGGTGATGTTCCACGGCGAACTCGTCGCCACCCTCGACCCCGCCGAGGTCGACCCCCGCACCCTCGGCTCCTACATGACCGG
>JBPEXC010000321.1:0-6061 GCA_052032035.1 Acidimicrobiales bacterium
TCCAGTCGATCGTCACCTCCGACGCCTACGGCCGCTGGGCCGAGGCCCGCGATCACGCGCTCGCCGTCCTCGCCGGCGACGCCGAGCCGTGGGGCCTCCTCGAGGTGACCGACTTCTCGGAAACGGCGATCACCCTCGGCGAGGCCGTCGACGCGGTGTCGCGCAGCGTCGGTGTCGACGTGCGGGCCGAGACCGAGGCCCGCGCGGCGGCGGCATCGGACCGGCAGCGAACCCTCACCACGATGATCGCAGCGATCCTGGTCGGCGCCGGCCTCGTGATCTACGGGCTCCTGCGCTCGATCCTGGGACCGCTGCGCCAGTTGACCGCTCGCACCGCCGCCCTGTCCCAGGGCGACCTCGACTCGCACCCGGTCGCCGTGGCCGGTCGCGACGAACTCACCGACCTCGCCCGCCTGGTCGAGGAGATGGCCGGCGCCCTCACCCACCTCGATCTGCAGGTGCGAGCGATCTCCGACGGCCGACTCGACGACCCCGCGCTGGAGCATTCCGCGCCAGGGCTGCTCGGCCGGTTCGTCGCTGACCGCGTGCACGCCCTGCGCCTGGCCAGCGAGGATCTCGCCGACGAGGCGAACCGCGACGCCCTCACCGGCCTGCTCAATCGGCGGGGCCTCGAGGCGGCCGTCGACGCACTCCACCCCGACGGCAGTGCGCTCGTGCTGTTCGTCGACCTCGACCGCTTCAAGTCGGTCAACGACGACTTCGGGCACCGCCACGGCGACGCCGTGCTGCAGGCGGTCGCCGAACGGATCTCGGCGGCGAGCCGCGACCACGACGTCGCCGCCCGACTCGGCGGTGACGAGTTCGTCCTCGTCGCCACCGGCGTCCCCGAGTCGTCGGCGGCCCAGGAGATGGCCCGCCGGCTCGAACTGTCGGTACGGCGCCCGATCGACGTCGACGGTGTCAGCCACCACATCGGGTGCTCGGTCGGCATGGCGTGGGTGCATCCCGACGAACCGTTCGCCGTCACCCTCGAGCGGGCCGACCTGGCGATGATCGGGGTGAAGCGACAGCATCGCGACGCCGCCGGTGGCGGGCAGCGTGCGCCCGGCGTCGGGCGCCGGTAGTCTCTGCCGGGTTCAGACCTCGCAGCGAAGTCCGGTGAGATCCCGGCGCTGTCCCGCAACGGTGGTGGTCGCACGAGCCCGCTCGTGACGTCCCGAGCCCGGTCGCCTGCTCGGTCCTGACGCGACGACATCCCTCGAGGCAAGGGAAGGCTCGCCGACCAGCCGGTCGCTCGACCCAACTTGTCCTCCCACCCCCGTGGAGGATTCCATGACCACCCCGACGGCCCTGAACCAGGGCCCCCGATCATCCCTGCGTGCGCTCCTGGCGCTGCTCGCCGTCTTCGCGTTCGCCGCCGCCTCGTGCGGTTCGAGCGACAGCGAGGGCACCGCCGACGGCAGCGAGAGCACTGCCGACAGCAGCGAGAGCACTGCCGACGGCAGCGAGAGCACTGCCGACGAGGCCGAGGCGTCGGCCGAGGACACCACCGACGAGAGCGCCGCCGAGGACGCCGAGGCAGACACCGATGCCGAGGCAGACACCGACACCGACGGCGCGGTCGACGGCGCCGACGAGGGTCCCGAACTGCGGGTCGTGTCGTTGAGCGCCACCCACACCGAGATCATGTTCGCCATCGGCGCCGGCGACCTCCTGGTGGCCGTCGACGAGTGGTCGAACTACCCGGCCGAGGCGCTCGAGCTGCCCAACGACCTGTCGGGCTTCGAGCCCAACGTCGAGGCGATCGCCGCCTACCAGCCCGACCTCGTGCTGATCGGAGGCGACTTCAGCGGCCTCGGCGACCAGCTGGCCGAGGTGGGCATCGAGTCGTGGGACGGTCCGGCCGCCACCTCGTTCGACGACATCTACACCCAGATCGAGCAGCTCGGCGCCGCCACCGGCAACGTCGGCGAGGCCGCCGAACTCGTGGCCCGGATGCAGACCGACATCGCGGCCGCCATCGAGAACGCCCCGACCTCGGACGTGCCCCTCACCGTGTACCACGAGCTCGACGCCACCCTCTACAGCGCCGACTCCACCACCTTCATCGGCCAGATCTACGCCCTGTTCGGTCTCGAGAACATCGCCGACCCGCAGGGCGCCGACGCCTTCGGCTACCCCCAGCTCAACGCCGAGTACCTGGTCGAGGCCGACCCGGACGTGATCTTCACCGTCGACGGCGAGGACGCCGCGGCGCTGGCCGCCCGTGACGGCTGGGCCGACATCACCGCCGTCGCCGAGGGCAACGTCTTCGTCATGGACGCCGACATCGCCTCCCGCTGGGGTCCGCGCATCGTCGACTACATCGCCGAGGTGGCGGCCGCCCTCGAGACGGTCAGCGCACCGGCGATCAACTGATCCGCCGAGGCGACGAACCGAGGACTCGATGAACGCGGTCGCCGGCTCCCACCGACGGGGCGATGCCCTGTGGCTGGGCGCCGGGGCCGCGTTCTGCGCGCTGGCGATGCTGCTCGGCGCTTCGGTGGGCCCCGCCGGCCCCGACTGGTGGCGGGTGCCCCTCGTGCTCGCCGACCACCTCCCCGTGATCTCGATCGATCACGGGGTCACCGAGCAGGAGTGGAACATCGTCTGGAAGCTGCGCATGCCCCGCGTCGTGCTCGGCGCGCTGGTGGGCGGCATGTTGGCGATGGCCGGGTCGGCCTATCAGGGCGTCTTCCGCAACCCCCTCGTCGACCCCTACCTGCTCGGCGCCGCCGCCGGCGCCGGACTCGGTGCCACCGCCGCCATCACCCTCGGCTGGGGTGACGCCGGCGCCTGGCCGGTCAACCCCATCCCCGCATCGGCTTTCCTGGCGTCGGTGGGCACCGTCGCCGTCACCTACGTGCTCGGTGGCTCGTTCGGGGGCTCCCGGGCCGGGGTGACCCTGGTCCTCGCCGGGGTGGCCGTGGTCAGCTTCGCCACCGCGGTGCAGACGTTCCTGATGCAGCGCCATCTCGACGTGATCCGCGAGGTGTTCCAGTGGATCCTCGGTCGGCTGGCCGGGGCGACGTGGGCCGACGTCCGCCTGATCGTGCCCTACGTCGCCCTGAGCGCCGGCGTCCTGCTCCTGCAGCGACGCCACCTCGACGTGTTCCGGGTCGGCGACGCCGAGGCCGAGAGCCTCGGACTGTCGGTGACCCGGATCCGACTCGTGATCGTGCTGGCCGCCACCCTCGGCACCGCTGCGGTCGTCTCGGTGTCCGGCCTGATCGGCTTCGTCGGTCTCGTCGTCCCCCACACCGTGCGCCTCCTGGCCGGCGCCGCCTACCGGCGGCTGGTGCCGCTCTCGCTCCTCGTCGGGGCCGGGTTCCTCGTGCTCGCCGACGTGCCCGGCCGCATGCTGACCAGCCCGGCCGAGACCCCGATCGGGGTGGTCACGGCGTTCCTCGGGGCCCCCTTCTTCCTGATCCTGCTCCGCTCACGGAAGATGACCGCATGAACCTCGAACTGCGCGACGTCGCCGTCCGCTACGGACGCCGATCGCCGGTGGTCGCCTCGTGCGACCTCGACGTCGACGACGGCGAGTGGCTCGGCGTGATCGGGCCCAACGGGGCCGGGAAGTCGTCGCTGCTCAAGGCGGTCTGCGGCCTGGTGCCCGCCACCGGTTCGATCCGGCTCGGCGACGTCGACCTGGGGGCGGTGACGCCCCGCGAGCGGGCACGCCTGATCGCCGTCGTGCCCCAGACCCCGATCGTGCCCGACGACATGACCGTGGTCGACTACGTGCTGCTCGGCCGGACCGCGTACGCCGGCCGCTTCGGGCTCACCGCCCGGCGGGACCGGGCCGTCGTCGGCGACGTGATCGACGAACTCGACCTCGGCCGCTTCGCCGCCCGACCCCTGGGCGCGCTCAGCGGCGGGGAACGGCAGCGGGTCGTGCTGGCCCGGGCGCTGGCCCAGGAGGCGCCGGTGCTGGTCCTCGACGAACCGACCTCGGCCCTCGACATCGGGCACCAGCAGCAGGCGCTGGAACTGGTGGCCCGGCTGCGGGCCGAACGGACCCTCACCGTCGTCTCCGCGATGCACGACCTCACCCTCGCCGGCACCTACGCCGATCGACTGATGCTGCTCGACCAGGGCGAGATCGCCGCCCTCGGTTCGGCACGAGAGGTGCTGACCGCCGAGCGGATCGGCACGGTGTTCCGGGTGTGCGTGAGCGTCGACGTCGACCCCGACGACGGCGCGGTGATCGTCGTGCCGCGCCGGGGGTTCCCGGTCGGCGACGCCGCCTAGCTGCGCTCGTCGACCGAGAACCCGAGCGGCAGTTCGAGGCGGTGCCGGGCCAGGAACTCGGGCTGCGCCAGGAGGTCGGCGGTGGGTCCGTCGGCGACGACCCGCCCGTCGGAGACGACGATGGAGCGGGGGCACAGCTCGTAGGCGAAGGGCAGGTCGTGGGTGACGACCAGCTGTGTGAGCGCCAGCGACGAGAGCAGGTCGAGGAGCTCCCGTCGACCCGCCGGATCGAGCCCGGAGGTCGGCTCGTCGAGCACGAGGAGCTCCGGCTCCATCGCCAGCACCCCGGCCACGGCCACCCGGCGCTTCTCGCCCCCGCTCAGGTGGTGGGGGGCTCGGTCGAGGAGGTGGGTGGCCCCGACCGCCTGCAGCGCCATCGCCACCCGCACGGTCTGCTCGTCGCGATCGAGCCCGAGGTTGGCCGGTCCGAACGCCACGTCCTCGCGCACGGTCGGCATGAACAGCTGATCGTCGGCGTCCTGGAACACCATGCCGACCCGCCGACGGATCTCGCCCACCGTGTCGTCGCCGAGGGCCAGGCCGGCCACCGAGATCGACCCGGCCTGGCGTTCGATGATGCCGTTGAGGTGGAGGATGAGCGTCGTCTTGCCGGCGCCGTTCGGGCCGAGCACCGCCACCCGTTCGCCGGGGTCGACCCGCAGGTCGACGCCCTGGAGGACCTCGTGGCCGTTCGGGTAGGTGTAGGCGAGCTCGCGCACCTCGAGCGCCGGGGGCGGCGCTTGGGCTGCGCTGTCGGGTCGGGCTGTGCTGTCGGGCCGGGCTGTGCTGTCGGGTCGGGCTGCGCTGTCTGCTCGGGCTGCGCTGTCGGGTTGGTCGGTCATCGGGCTCCCAGGATCGCAGCGGCGGCGACGGAGGCGGCGACGGCGACCACGCCGCCGGCGGCCGCCCAGTCGGTGGACGATGCGCGGCGTCGGCCCATCTCGGGCATGCGGCCGGTGAAGCCACGGGCCAACATCGCTGCGTGCACCCGCTCGCCGCGTTCGTAGGAGCGGACGAAGAGGGCGCCGGCGGCCGACGCGATCGGTCGGGCCTGCCACAGCCAACGGGGGTCGTGACCTCGCGCCGTCATCGCCACCCGCATCCGGCCCATCTCGCCGACGATCACCTCGAGGTAGCGGAACATGAACGTGATGATGGCGGTGATCGTGGCCGGGACGCCGAGTCGGCCGAGTCCTCGGATCAGGTCGGGGATGGCCGTCGTCGAAGCGAGCAGGCCCGAGGTCGCCGCCCCGAGCCCCGCCTTGGCGACGATGTTCCACGAGCCCCACAGGCCCTCGGTCGACAGCGACAGGCCGGCCACCTGGACCGTCGGTCCGCCGGCGACGAAGGGGATGAACACCGCGGCCGCCATGAACGGCAGAGCGACGCTCATCCGCCGCAGCATCACCACCGGCCCGAGGCGGGCCAGCAGGTAGCCCCCGACCACGAGGGCGGCGAAGATCGCGAACGCCCAGACGGCCCGGCGAGGGGTGACCGCCACCATCGCCACGAACCCGAAGGCGGCGACGATCTTCGCCTCGGGGGCGAGGGCGTGGACGGGGGAGCGGCGGGGAAGGTAGAGCTCGTCGTGGACGGCGCTCACTGCAGGCTCGCGGAGGGCTATCCGAGGGCGGCGTCGGGGCCGGCCGACCGATCCGCCGGGCCGGCGGCCCGCATGGCACCGAGCAGGCCCAGTCCGACGGCGAGGGTGAGGATCGTGCCGCTGATGCCGGCGATCGCCAGGCTGAGGGTCTCGTTGCCGACCCCGGACGTGGCGTAGTCGGCGAAGATCGAGCCGCCCAGCGCA
>JBPEXC010000322.1:0-8004 GCA_052032035.1 Acidimicrobiales bacterium
CCTCGACATCCGAGTCATCAACGCCAACACCGGCCAACTCCTACGCCACCTCACCCTCGACCCCACCCGCAACTACCAACCCCGCCACAAAACACAAGAAACCCCCGAACCACAGGTTCGAGGGTTTCCGATGTCTTGAGACATCACAGGCGCGGAAGGTGTGGGATTCGAACCCACGGTGATGCGAAGCACCACAACGGCTTTCGAGGCCGCCCCATTCGTCCGCTCTGGCAACCTTCCGCAGGCGAGGCTAGCGGGAGAGTGAACGGACGGCGACTGCGAATCGTCGTCTCGTCGGTCGGGCCGCGGCGTCAGCTGCGGCGCGCTGCGAAGAACGTCTCGAGCAGCTCCGCGCACTCGTCGCGGCGGACCCCGACCGTCACCTCGGTCCGGTGGTTGAGGCGGGGGTCGTCGCACACGTTGTAGAGGCTGAGACATGCGCCGGCCTTGAGGTCGGCCGCGCCGTAGACCAGGCGATCGATACGGCTGTTCAGCACCGCGCCCCCACACATCACGCAGGGCTCGAGGGTGACGACGAGCGTGCAGTCGTCGAGGCGCCATCGGCCGAGGGCCGCCGCCGCGTCGCGCAGGGCCAGGACCTCGGCGTGCGCGGTCGGGTCGCCGGTGACCTCACGCTCGTTGTGGCGCCGGGCGATCACCTCGCCGTCCAATGCGACGACCGCTCCCACCGGCACGTCCCCGGCCTCGCCGGCGGCCCGGGCCTCGGTGAGGGCGATCGCCATCAGCTCGTCGTCGGTCACGCAGCGCAGCCTACGGGTCGCAGCCTCGGTGTGTGGCACCTGTCTCGACGGCCGAAAACCGTGGTTCGATCCCCCGTTCTGGGTTCATGATGGGACCGTGGCCTCCCCAGCAGCCGACGTCCACCCCCTCGACCACACGGCCGACCGGCCCCGGGCGGTGATCATCGGTGCGGGGTTCGGCGGGCTCGCGGCGGTTAAGGACCTGACGGGCTCGGGCGTCGACGTCACCCTGATCGACCGGCGCAACCACCACCTCTTCCAGCCCCTGCTCTACCAGGTGGCGACCGCCGGCCTCAGCCCGGCCGACATCGCCTACCCGATCCGGGGCATCGTCGGCGACGAGGACGACGTGGAGGTGGTGCTCGGCGACGTCGTCGAGATCGACGTCGCCGGGCGCGCCGTCGTCTGTGACGACGGGAGGCGCTACGGCTACGACCGCCTCGTCGTCGCCGCCGGCGCGGTCAGTCACTACTTCGGGCACCCGGAATGGGAGCAGCACGCGCCCGGACTCAAGTCGCTGGAGGACGCCACCGAGCTCCGGGCCCGGATCCTCGGCGCGTTCGAGGAGGCCGAGTTGACCGCCGACCGGGAGCGCCGTCGAGCGCTGATGACCTTCGTGGTGATCGGCGGCGGGCCGACCGGGGTGGAGATGGCTGGGGCGATCGCCGAGATCGCCACCACGACCCTGGCCGACGACTTCCACCACATCGACCCGGCCGAGACCCGCGTGGTGTTGCTCGAGGGCGCCGACCGCCTCCTCACGCCGTTCCACCCGAAGCTCTCGGCCAAGGCGAAGCGGTCGCTGCGCCACCTCGGTGTCGAGGTGTGGACCGGCGCGTTCGCCGAGGAGATCGACGAGGGCGGGGTGACCGTGAAGATCGCCGAGGGCGGCAGTCGGCGGCTCGACGCCCACACCGTCGTGTGGGGCGCCGGCGTGGGCGGAGCACCCGTCGGGGCCACCCTGGCCGACGCCGCCGGGGTCGAGCTGTCCCGCGGCGGCCGGGTGCCGGTCGGGTCCGACCTGTCGATCGACGGGCATCCCGAGATCTTCGTCGTCGGCGACCTGGCCGACGCCACCTCGACCGACGGGTCGTCGGTGCCCGGCCTCGCACCCGCCGCCCAACAGGGAGGTCGTCATGCCGCCCGCTGCATCGCCGCCGACCTCGAGGGGCTCGCCCGGCCGGCGTTCCGCTACCTCGACAAGGGGTCGCTGGCGACGATCGGCCGATCGAAGGCGGTCGCCGAGTTCGGCAAGCTGCGCTTCACCGGGCTCGTGGCCTGGGTGCTGTGGTGGGCGGTCCACATCGCTTTGTTGATCGGCTTCCGCAGCCGGGTGCTCGTGATGTTCAGCTGGGGGTGGAGCTGGCTCACCTACAACCGGGGTGCCCGCCTGATCACCCGGGCGTGGCAGCCGGTCGACCAGGGGTCCGAACGCGAATCGAGCCCGGCGTAGGCCGGGCCCGATCCTTCGCAACTGGCGGAGGAGGTGGGATTCGAACCCACGGAAGGTCTCCCTTCACACGCTTTCCAAGCGTGCCGATTCGGCCGCTCTCGCACTCCTCCACGAAGCGAGGGTTGACTCGCTTGCGGAGCAGCTACCATATCGGGCAGTTCGCCTGCTCTGGCAGGTGGCGGTCGGACCCTGTGCGACTGAAGCCCGTGAACCGAGTCAGGGCCGGAAGGCAGCAGCTCTCAGCGGAACCTTCGGTGCGCCGCAGATCGTCCGGCCGTCACCTTCGAGGGCAGGCGTTCGCCGTTTTCCCGTCACGCCCGACCGCAGTGCCGTCCCCGCTTCTCGGGATTGGGTCACCCCGCAGGCCCCACACGCCGCCTCAGTGACCCAACGCCCCACCACCGCCCCCTTCTCGGGATTGGGTCACCCTGCGGGCCCCACACGCCGCCACACCGACCCAATGTTGGCAACCGGGGGCCGGGTTCGACGGGGCGGGCCGGGCGTCGGTGGCGATCGCTAGGCTCGGTCGGGTGGGGTATCAGTCTCTCTACCGGCGGTACCGGTCTCGCAACTTCGCGGAGATCAAGGGCCAACAGCACGTCACGACGGCCTTGCGGACGGCCGTCGCCGAGGGACGGCACTCCCACGCGTACCTGTTCAGCGGGCCACGCGGCACCGGCAAGACCTCGACCGCCCGCGTCCTGGCCAAGGCGCTCAACTGCGAGCACCTCGCCGACGGCGAGCCGTGTTGTGAGTGCGAGAGCTGCCTGACGATCGAGAAGGGCAGCTCCTTCGACCTCCACGAGCTCGATGCGGCGTCGAACAACAAGGTCGACGACATCCGTGACCTGATCGCCAAGGTGGCGCTCGGATCGCCCGGCCGCACCAAGGTCTACATCCTCGACGAGGTCCACATGCTCACCGCAGGCGCGGAGAACGCCCTGCTCAAGACCCTCGAGGAACCGCCAGACCACGTCGTGTTCGTGCTCGCCACCACCGAGCCCCACAAGGTGGTCGAGACGATCCGGAGCCGCACCCAGCACTTCGAGTTCAAACTGCTGCCGGGCGCCGAGCTCGAGGACCACGTGCGCGGCGTGATCGCCGATGCCGGCCTCGACGTCGACGACGCCGGCATCGAGTTCGCCCTCCGTCAGGGCGGCGGCTCGGCCCGCGACACGCTCTCGGCCCTCGAGCTGGTGGCCAGCGCCGGCGGCGTGCCCGAGGGCTCCGACATCGGCCGTGAACTCGCCGTCGCCATCGGGGCCGGCGACGCCGCCGTCGTGATCTCCTCGGTGCAGGCCGCGCTCGGTCGGGGCCGAGAGCCCCGCACGATCGGTGAGCTCACCCTCGACACGTTGCGCCAGGCGTTCCTGGCCTCGATGGGGGCGTCGCTCGAGCACCTGAGCGAGGCCGCACAGACCGGCGCCAGGGAGGTGGCCGAGGCCCTCGGTCCGGCCACGATCACCCGCTCGCTCGAGACGATCGGCACCGCCCTGGTCGAGATGCGGCAGGCACCGGACCCACGCGTGCCGCTCGAGGTGGCGTTGCTCCGGCTCGCCCGTCGCGACGGCAACGACGTCGGCGCGCTCCTCCAGCGGATCGAGGCCCTCGAAGCCCAGGTGCTCGCATTGCAGGAGGGCACCGCGCCTCCGATCGCCGCCCGCCCCCAGCCCCCGGTCGAGGAGGTCACCGCCGACTCGCCGCCTCCCCGCGCTGCCGGCAACGGCCCGGCCGCAGCCGCCCGCAACGTGCTCGGCGACAAGGGAACCCAGCCGGCGCCCCCTCGGGGCCGTCCCGCTCCGCCTGCCGGCGCCCGGCCGCCGCAGCGCGCCGCCGAACCAGCCGCCGCCCCGCCGGCCCAGTCCCCGGCACCGACCCCGGAGCCAGCCCAGTCCGCCCAGCCAGCCCAGTCGGCCCAGCCAGCCGAGCCTGCCCCCCAGCAGGCGGCACCGGCAGCCGCCCCAGCCCCCGCAGCAGCCGGTGGCGGCTCGATCAGCCTCGACCGACTGACCGGCGGCTTCGACTCGCTCCTCGAGCAACTGCCGCAGCGAGTGCGCGCTCGGTTCCGTCTCGGTCACTTCGTGTCGGTCGCCGAGGGCCGGGCCGTGTTCGCCCTCCCGAACCCTCATGTCGTGCCGCGATGCGAAGAGGTCAAGGCCGAGCTCGAGGCCGGGATCGCCCAACACTTCGGTGCGAACGTCACGATCGAGCTGATCGTCGACGGATCGACCCCTCCCCCGGGCCCCCGGCAGGCGCCCAGTCCGGCCCCCGCGCCGGCCGCTCCCCCGCCCCCGCCCGACGACGAACACGAGGACGTCGACGTGTCGGAACTCGAGAACGCCGACGTGGCAGCATCGAGCATCGACCGGCTCACCCAGGCGTTCCCCGGCGCCCAGGTGATCGAAGCCTCCGACTGAGCACTCCACCCGCGGGTTCGGCGAGAATCCTCGCCGGGCTCGCACCCTCCACCACCTCGACTCGAGAGGAGTCCCCGTGACCGATCAGAACCCCGCCGGCGGATTCGACCTGGGCGGCCTGTTGGCCCAGGCCCAGGCGATGCAGGAGCAGATGGCGCAAGCGCAGGAAGAGAGCGCCAACACCGTGGTCACCGGCACGTCCGGGGGCGAGAAGGTGAAGATCCAGATGACCGGTGCAGGCTCGTTCGAGTCGGTGTCGATCGACGCGTCGGTGGTCGACGCCGATGACGTCGAGATGCTGGAAGACCTCGTGCTGGCGGCGCTGCGCGACGCCGCTGCCCAGGTGATGGAGCTGCAGCAGAACGCCATGGACGACGTCGGCATGCCCGACCTCGGTGCGCTCGGCGGGCTGCTCGGAGGCTCGTGAGCGCCTACGCCAAACCTGTCGAGGTCCTCATCGACGAACTCGGTCGACTCCCCGGCATCGGACCGAAGTCGGCCCAACGCATCGCCTTCCATCTGCTGAAGGTCGACCCGGTCGACGCCCGGCGTCTGTCGGAGGCGATCCTCGACGTGAAGGAGAAGATCTCGTTCTGTGATCGCTGCTTCAACGTGGCCGAGGGCGAGGAGTGCGAGATCTGCCACGACCCCCAGCGGGATCCTCACGTGATCTGTGTGGTCGAGGAGCCGAAGGACATCGCCGCGATCGAGAAGACCGGCGCGTTCAAGGGCCGCTATCACGTGCTCCTCGGGGCCATCAATCCGCTCGAGGGCATCGGGCCCGAGCAGATCAAGATCAAGGAACTGGCGCTACGGGTGGCTGGCGAGGACATCACCGAGGTGATCCTCTGCACCAACCCGAACCTCGAAGGTGAGACGACGGCGGCGTTCATCGCCAGCAAGGTGCTGGCGCCGTTCGAGGTGAAGGTCAGCCGCCTGGCGTCGGGTCTCCCGGTCGGCGGCGACCTCGAGTACGCCGACGAGCTCACCCTCGGCCGCGCCCTCGAAGGCCGCCAAGCGCTGTAGGCCGGCATCGAAGATCCACGACATCTTCGAGTTCCGGTGGGGCCAATTCACTCGACCTCGAGGAGCCAAGCGCGCCCGCTGGGCCAGGGATTTCTCGGCTGTTGAGCTGCTCGAGCAGCCGCAAGGTCGCAGGTGAGGCGAGGTAGCCCAAGAGCGACCACCGAGACTCGGCCTGGTGGGCGAGCGGGAACCGATCGAACGACACCTTCGCAGCGAGGAGCTTCTCACCTCAGCGGCATCGCTGGTCATCAGAGGCTGGCCACTCACCGTCGACGGTCTGCTCCGGAACGCCGACGCCACCCGTCGCCGATACTCGTTCGGAGGTGAGCCCTTCATCGCCATCTCTGCCGAGGCGACGCTCTACGGCTGGAGCCTCGAGGACATCCTCTCGGGCCCAAGGCTCCGTACTCGGCGGACCTACGCGGCCGCGCCAGTCAGGTCCATCGAGCGCGCTGGGTTCGAGCTGGTGCCGACGTTCACGGCGACCCACTACAGCGTGCGACTGCCGATCTACACTGCAACTCAGGCTCAGCGACTCATCGATGCGTTAGGAGCTGCAGTCCGGAACCCCCACTACGTGAGGAGGCAACCATGAGCGAAGCGAACTCCGTGGCGGTGACGTTGCCTGCTGATGTGAACCAGATCGACGAGACGGGGTTCGCCTGGGCGTTCCTCAGTGACGCCCCTGTCCCCGAGCGCATCGTCGCCGGCGCAATCATCGTCGCCGGCGACCCGGTCGAACCGTTCCTCGCTCGCATCGTCGATCTCGTCGATGCTCCCGACGGCGACAAGATCGTGCATCTCGATGTGCTCGGTGTGCCCGATCAAGCGATCGCCGAACTCCGCCGCACCGGGCTACTCGCAAGCTGATCAGCCGGTCAGCCTCGCTCGAGGTCGGCCGGATCGGCGCGCATGCCAGCAGTCCGTGTCCGGCCGGTTCGGGCAACTCACGGCGCTGGGTCACGGATTCAGTGGATGGTTCTGCCCGTATGCGGTTTGTTGGGGACAAAGAACGGCGGCGGGTGGGACGTTGGGGACAAAGAACCGCGAGCAACGAGCCCAGCGGGCGACGAGAACCGCCGGCGACGCAGAACGCCAAAAAGCCGACATCCACGTCGCTTCGATCGCTCGGGGACCGAAGTGACGTGGATGTCAGCCGGGAGAACGACGGAGGGAATGTCGTCCTCGGAATGGGACTGTCGAGTCCCGCCGACCGGCGCGGGCGGGTGGTGGATGACCGGCGGAACCTCGACAGCAATGCGTTGCGGTTACGTTACAACAGTCATCGAATTGTGACAAGGGCCAATTCTGACTGTTCTGACCGACGCGTCCCGGCGGCGACGACCGGGGACGGGATCAGAGGGAGCGCAGGAGCAGGGCGTCGCCCTGTCCGCCGCCACCGCACAACGCGGCGGCCGCGTGCTCGACGCCACGACGGCGCATCTCGTGGATCAGGTGCAGGGCCAGGCGGTTGCCCGACGCCCCGATCGGATGACCGAGGGCGATGGCACCGCCGTTGACGTTGACCACGTCGTCGCCGATCCCGAGGTCGTCCATCGATGCCAAGGCCACGGCGGCGAACGCCTCGTTGAGCTCGAAGAGCCCGAGGTCGCTGCGCGACAGATCGGTCTTGGCCAGGCCGGCGTCGATCGCCCGCGACGGCTGGGTGAGCAGCGAGGTGTCGGGGCCGGCCACCTGGCCGTAGCCGACGACCTCGGCGAGCGGCGTGAGACCGAGCTCGGCCGCCTTCGCCGGGCTCACCACGATCACGGCCGACGCACCGTCGGAGATCTGCGACGCGTTGCCGGCGGTGACGTTGCCCGCCGGGTCGAACGCCGGACGCAGCTTGCCGAGCGAGTCGGACGTCGTCTCGGGGCGCACGCCCTCGTCGGTCTCGACGAGCACCGGGTCGCCCTTCCGCTGGGGCACGGGCACCGCCACGATCTCGTCGTCGAAGCGCCCTTCCTTCTGAGCAGCGGCGGCCCGGGCGTGGGACTGGGCCGACACCTCGTCCATCGCAGCGCGCGGGATGCCGGCCTTGGCCGAGTCGCGCTCGGTGCCGAGTCCCATCGCACAGGAGTCGAAGGCGCAGAACAGCCCGTCGTACATCATCGAGTCGACCACGGTCTGATCGCCGGCCCGGTAACCGCTGCGGGCGCCGGGCAGGAGGTAGGGCGCATTGGTCATCGACTCCATGCCGCCGGCGACGACGATGTCGGCGTCGCCCGCAGCGATCATCTGGTCGGCCAGGTAGATGGCGTGGAGACCGGACAGGCAGACCTTGTTGATCGTGGTGGCCGGGGTGCCCATCGGGATCCCGGCGTTGACCGCGGCCCGACGGGCGGTG
>JBPEXC010000323.1:0-3402 GCA_052032035.1 Acidimicrobiales bacterium
CCTCACCGGCCAGGTCTGGGGTCGAGCGTGGCGGGCCACCCGGACCGTCACCTTCGCCGCCGCCAAGCCCGGCCTGTTGCAGGGCGAGGGCCCCGACCTGGCCGGCGACCTCGTGGTGGCCGACATCGGCCTCGATGCGGCGGCGATCGCCGAGCAGTGGTGGGTCGGAGCACACGACGCGGCCGCGCGCCGCCCCGAACGCGCCCGCGACGCCCACAAGTGGCGCTCGGCCGTCGCCTGCGTCGGGGGTGAGCCGGGCATGGCCGGCGGCCTCGAGCTGTGCGCCCGGGCCGCCTTCGCCGGCGGCGCGGGCCACGTCACCGTCGCCCGGCCGGGTCCCGCCCTCGACGCCCCGGTCGAGGCGGTGCACCTCGAGCTCGGCGAGCGGTGGGCCGACGATCTCGGCGAGCGGCTCGACAAGGTGGCCGCGCTGGCGATCGGGCCCGGCACGGGCCCGGACTCGGCGGAGCAGATCCGCTCGGTGATCGGGCGCTTCGACGGGCCGATGGTGATCGACGCCGGCGCCCTGCGAGCCGTCGCCGACGACGAGGGTCGGCAGCTCCTCGTCGGGCGAGCCCGGCTCCGCCCCGACCTCCCGATACCGGTGCTGACCCCCCACGACGGCGAGTACGCCGCCCTCCTCGGGGAGGCGCCGGGCGACGACCGGGCCCTCGCCGCGCTGCGGGCCGCGGAACGCTTCGAGGCCGTCGTGCTCCTGAAGGGCGCCACGACGATCGTCGGCGCCCCCGACGGCCGGGTTCGCTACAGCACCACCGGCGACGCCCGGCTCGCCAGCGCCGGCACCGGCGACGTGCTGACCGGGCTCGTCGCGGCGGGACTGGCCGCCGGCCTCGACCCGCTCGACGCCGCAGTCGACGCCGCTGCGATCCACGGGGCCGCCGCGTCGCTCGGCCCCCGGCGGGGGTTCCGGGCGTCGATGCTGCCCGACCTGGTCGTCGACTGGTGGGGCGGGTGATCCCGATGGTGTCGCTGCCCGTCGAGAAGATCGCCATCGGCGCCGTCGCCGGACTCCTCGTCGAACGCGTCGTCCAGCTGGGTCGGCGCGACTCGGGCCACGTCGAGCCGCCGGATCCCGACGGGCTCGACCTCGTCGCCGCCGACGGGTCGCCGATCCACGTCCGGACCTGGGGCGACCCGACCGGGCGACCCGTCGTGCTGCTCCACGGGGTGACGATGCACGCCGGCATGTGGCAGCGGGTGGCCGACGGCCTCGCCGACCACCACATCCTGGCGATGGACCTGCGGGGCCACGGGGGCTCCGAGGCCGGTGCCGACGGGCTCGGCCTCGACGCCAACGCGGGCGACCTGGCGACGGTCCTCGAGTGCCTGGACCTGCGCGACGTCGTCCTGCTCGGCCACTCGATGGGGGGCATGGTCGTCACCCGCTTCCTCGCCGACGCGCCCCTCGAGACCCAGGCCCGGGTCGCCGGCGTCGGGCTCGTGTCGACGGTCGGGCGCGCCCCCCTGCCGTGGCTGAGCCGGCCGGCGGCCGCCGTCACCGGCCTCCTCGCCCCCGTGGCCGCCCGCTACCGCCGGCTGGCGTGGGGCCTCACCCGGCTGCCCGGGAGCGGGGTGGAGCGGGTGGTGACGCGCGCCACGTTCGGCGACGATCCCGTCGACGACGACGTCGATGCGGTGGTCGACGCCTACCTCGGCGTCCACCCGGCCGACATCGCCGCGATCACCCCGTGGTTGCTCGGCCACGACGTCCTCGACCAGCTCGACCACGTGCGATGTCCGGTCGTCGTCCTCGTCGGTGAACACGACCTCGTCACCCGGGTGGTCGACGCCCAGCGGCTGGCCGACGCCTTCGCCGACGCCGAGTTCCGGGTGGCGGCGGGTGCCGGGCACCAGCTCTTCCTCGAGCGGTCCGACGCGGTGGTCGACGTGGTCCGCACCCTCGACGCCCGCATCGGGTGACGGAGCACGGGCGGCCCCGACCGACGGTCTGCCCCGCCGTCGGCTACTGCACGAGGGCGAGCTCGACGCGCGCCCGACCGCCGGCCTTGGCTCGGTAGAGGGCCTCGTCGGCCCGCTCGAGCAGGTCGTGGAGCGTGGCGCCGGGCGTCGCCGCCACCAGGCCGGCCGAGAATCGCACCTCGACCTCGGGGTGGTCGGCGAGGAAGCGACCGTCGTCGAGGGCGTCGGCGAGCCGGCCGAGGCGATGCCGTGCCTGGTCGACGGTGGCGTCGTGGAGCGCCAGGAGGAACTCCTCGCCGCCCCACCGGGCCAGCAGGTCGCCGTCGCGCAGCGACGCCGTCGCGGTGGCGGCGAACTCGGCGAGGACCCGGTCGCCCACGCCGTGCCCGTGCCGATCGTTGATCGCCTTGAAGTGGTCGAGGTCGAGCAGGGCCAGGCACCAGCCGCCCTCGGCGGTGGCGTCGGCGAGGAGGGTCGTCATGCGTCGCCGGTTGAGCAGGCCGGTCAGGTCGTCGTGGTCGGCCCGGTGCTCGAGCTCGGCCAGCGTCGCCCGCAGCTGGCCGGTGCGGTCCCGCAACTCGGTCTGCAGGGTGGTGATCGTGCGGGCCAGGCGGGCGACCAGCGGCACGACGATCGCGGCGTAGAGGAAGGCGACCAGCTGCAGGCCGGGTTCGAACCGATCGGGGGCGAGCCACGCCCCACCGGCCATCACCGCGCCCAGCGCGGCGAGGCTGGTGGCGGCCAACCACCAGATCCGGGTCGGGTCGATGGTGAAGGCGGCGTAGATCACGTGGCTGGCCATGATGATCGTCGTGGCGGTGGCGGCCGGACCGCTCACCGCGTAGTTGGCGAGCATCATCGCGATGCCGAAGACCAGCTGCACCATCGCGGCTCGGGTGCGCCAGTCCCGCCGTTCGATCAGCCCGGTGCGGATCAGGGCGTAGAAGGCGAGGTTGCCGAGCGCCACCATCGAGCCGAGGGCGAGGGCGTGGGCGGCATCGGCGTAGCCGAGGGCCACCTGTACCCACAACGCCGCCACGTAGGCGACGTAGGAGGCGACCGAGAGCATCCACATCCGGAGCGAGAACCGCCGCCGTTCGTCGTCGCCGGCCACGAGCCGCACGAGCCGGGCCCACGGTCGGGGGCCCGTGTGGGACGGGGGAGTGGCGCGGTCGGTGTGCAACATGTCGGACGCCGCCCCTTCGGTCCCCCTCCCTCTCGGCATCGTGACGCCGATCATGAGTGATCGGCGTCACAATCTCGTCAGGTTGGGCCCGTCAGGTTGGGCCCGTCAGGTTGGGCCCGTCAGGTGCGTCGGGCGTGGCGCAACAGGTGGAGGCCGAGCCACCCCTCGCCGAGCATCGACGGCACCGCCACCAGGGCGAGGGCGACGCCGGCGATCCGGTCGTAGTCGCGCAGCAGGACGTGGGCCAGGGTGTCGGCGACGTAGGCCACCCCGGC
>JBPEXC010000324.1:0-1641 GCA_052032035.1 Acidimicrobiales bacterium
GGGATCGGGAGCGCCGGGGCCACGATTGGTGGGGGTTGGTTCGGGGGATCGGTGAGGTCGGGTCTGCCCGCCTACTCGTGGGCGATCGCCTCGAGCACGTTGAGCTTGGCGGCTCGACGGGCGGGGAAGAAGGCGGCGACCACGCCGAGCACGCCACCGATCACCACGTAGGTCACGAGGGTGCCGACCGGGATCGTCGGGCTGGAGAAGAAGCCCTCCGGCACGGCGGCGATGCCGGCCCAGGCGAGGATCACGCCCATCCCGATGCCCAGCAGCGAACCGAACACGGCGACGATCACGGCCTCCCACCGGATCGACGATCGCAGCTGGCGTCGCGTCATGCCGACCGCCCGCAGCAGGCCGATCTCCCTGGTCCGTTCCATCACCGACAGCGCCATCGTGTTGACGATGCCGAAGAAGGCGACGACCACGCACAGCGCCAGCAGGCCGTTGACGATCTGCAGGAAGGCGTCGATCTGGCCTTCGGTCGTCTCCTGGAACTCGGCGTTGCTCTGCACGGCCAGCTGGGGGAACTGGCGGAGCGTCTCCTCCACGGCGGCCTGTCCGGCCTCGGCGTCGACGTCGTCGCTGAGGTTGATGGCCATGAAGCCGATGCCGTCGACGGTCACGTGGGTGCCGATCGGCGAGCGCTCGACGGCGTAGTTGCCGGACACGAGCCCGTTGGCCTCGAAGATGCCCTCGACGGTGTAGACGAGCTCCTCGCCGTCGTCGTAGGCGATGGTCAGCTCGTCGCCGATGGCGATGCCGTCCTCCTCGGCCACGGTGTCGAGCACGCCGATCCCGAAGTCGCTGAGCGTCAGGGTGCCCTCGACCACCGGGATGTTGACGAGGCGGGACCCGGAGGCCGAGTCGTAGGCGGAGACGAGCTGGATCTCGCCGTCGACGACGGCGTCGTACTCGCTGAAGCCGGCCGCTGCGTCGACCTCGGCGAGCCCCTCGACGGCGTCGAGCGCTGCCGGCGAGAAGGGGATGCCCTGCTCGTCGTAGACGAAGATGTCGGCGGCCAACGCCTCCTCGAGCAGCTCGGTGAACGACGCCTTGATCGAGGCGGCGAGCACCGAGACAGCGGTGATCAGGCTGAGCCCGATCATCAGGGCCGTGGCGGTGGCGGCGGTGCGCTGCGGGCTGCGGCTGGCGTTGTCCCGAGCGATCCGACCGGTCGTGCCCTTGATCGCCTGCACCGGTCGACCCAGCAGCGAGGCGGCCGGGCCGGCGAACAGGGCGCTGACCATCGCCACACCGATGAAGGTGAGGACCGACCCGATGCCCAACAGGGCCAGCAGACCGCTGGTCGAGTCGGCGGCGCCGAGCAGGCCGGCGGCGAGCAACAGGATGCCGGGCACGAGGACCACGGCGCCCGACACGAGTCGGAAGGTCATCGAGCGGGTGGGACGACCCGAATCCTGGAGCGCGGCCAGCGGCGAGATGCGGGAGGCCCGGAAGGCGGGAGCGATCGCCGACACCACGGTGACGAGCACGCCGACGATCAGCACCACGATCACGGTGCGGAGCCGGATCTCGGGGGTGCCGAGCTCGAGGTTGCCGCCTCGCAGGATCAGTCGCTGGAGGCCGGTGGCCACGCCGAGACCGACCCCGAGGCCCACGACAGCCGAGATCAGG
>JBPEXC010000325.1:0-6109 GCA_052032035.1 Acidimicrobiales bacterium
GATCGTGCGCACGCCGGGGGTGTCGAACCGCTCGAGCTCGGCGGCGGTGTCGCCGTCGTCGATCGGCTCGAGCGCCGAGGTGGCCTTCTCGATGTTGGCCGCGTAGCCACACGCCGCGCAGGTGACGACATCGTCCTCACCGGCGTCTGAGGGGGTCATGAACTCGATGGAGTCGTTGCCGCCCATCGCCCCGGAGCTGGCCTGCACCCCGACGGCCGGGATGTCGAGGCGGGCGAAGATGCGGCGGTAGGCCTCGTCGTGGGCGTCGAACGCCTTGTCGAGCCCGGCGGCGTCGACGTCGAAGGAGTAGGAGTCCTTCATGTGGAACTCGCGCACCCGCAGCAGGCCCGACTTGGGTCGGGCCTCGTCACGGAATTTGGTCTGGATCTGGTACCAGATCTGGGGGAGCTGCTTGTAGGACGTGAGCTCGGCGGCGACCGAGGCGAAGATCTCCTCGTGGGTGATGCCCAACGCCATGTCGTTGCTCCGCCGGTCGGTGAGGCGGAACATGATCTCGCCCATCGTGTCCCAGCGGCCCGACTGCTGCCAGATCTCGGCGGGGTGCATGGTCGGGAGGAGGAACTCCTGGCCCCCGATGGCCTCGATCTCCTCGCGCACCACCTGCGCCACCTTCTGGTGGACCCGCCAGCCGAGCGGCAGCATCGAGTAGTGGCCGGCGTGGAGCTGGCGGATGAAGCCGCCCCGCACCAGGAGTTGGTGAGAGGGAGCGACGGCGTCACCGGGGGCGTCGCGAAGGGTGGGGACGAACAGCTGACTCCAGCGCATCCGCCGAGGCTATCGGGCCGGACTGGTGGCCTCGGGACGAATTGCCCGGCCCGGCCGGCTCAGCGGAACTGGTCGACCATGATCGCGTTGCCGTCGGGGTCCTTCAGCACGATGTGGGCGGGGCCCTCGGGTGCGTCGTCGGCCACCCGCTGGTCGATCTCGATCCCGGCAGCGTCGAGCCGTGCCTGGATCTCTCGCACGTCGGTGAAGGGCTCGACCTCCTCCTTGGCGTTGTTCAGCCCGGGATTGAAGGTGAGGATGTTGTGGTCGAACATGCCCTGGAACAGCCCGATCAGGGTCGTGCCGTTGGCGAGGATCAGCCAACCCTCCTCCGCATCGCCGCCAGTGGCCTCGAAGCCGAGGGCCTGGTAGAAGGCGAGGGAGGCGGAGAGGTCCTTCACCGCCAGGGAGACGGAGAAGGCGCCGAGGTCGAGTGGTGTGGTCATGGGTGCATTCTCGCGCCGGGCACCGACAGGCATCGCTCCGGCCCTACCGTGGGGCGATCGACCAGGAACCGATCGCCGCCGCCGTGGCCGAGTTGCGGGACGCCCTCGGGGCGTTGGCCGACCCCGACCGGGCCGAGCAGCAGGCCGCCTACATGAAGGACCAGTTCCCGTTCCTCGGTCTCGGCACGCCCGAGCGGCGGCGGGCCCAGAAGCCGGTGCTCGACTCGCTGGCGGCGGCCGACGGCGACGACCTCCTGGCCTTCGCCCGAGCCTGCTTCGCCCTGCCCGAGCGCGAGTTCCACTACGCCGCTGCCGACGCCCTGCGGCGCCACGGCTCCGTGCTCGAGGCCCACCACCTCGCCGAGGTCGAGGACCTGATCGCCACGAACTCGTGGTGGGACACCGTCGACAGCCTGGCCGTCCACACCGTCGGCCCGCTGGTGAAGCGGCACCCGGAGCTGGGCGCGGTGATGGACGACTGGGTCGACGACGACGACCTCTGGATCGCTCGGACCGCGATCCTCCACCAGCTCATGTGGAAGGCCGACACCGACGCCGACCGACTCTTCGGCTACGTCGATGCCCGCGCCGCCGACACGGAGTTCTTCATCCGCAAGGCGTGCGGATGGGCACTGCGTCAGTATGCGCGCACCGACCCTGACGCCGTGCGGGCCTTCGTCGACGCCCGGGAGGACACGCTGTCGGGTCTCACCAAACGCGAGGCCCGCAAGCACCTCGGGGGGTGAGCCTCACCCGGCGGTCGCGCCGGCCGCGACCGACTCGGTGAGGTAGGCGACCAGGTCGTCGGCCGGCAGGTCGCGGGAGTAGAGCCAGCCCTGCAACAGGTCGGCGCCGGCGGTGCGGAGCACGGCCGCCTGCTGTTCGGTCTCGACCGACTCGACGACGCACGAGTGCCCGAGGGAGTGGATCGTGTCGATCAGGCGGCTGATCGTGTCGGGGTGGATCGTGTCGTCGGTGGAGAACAGGCCGGCGAGCTTCACCTGGGTGAGCGGCAGGGCCATCACCCGGTGCAGGTTCGACTCACCGATCCCGAAGTCGTCGACGCTGAGGCCGACGCCGGTCGCCCGCAGCTCCTTCATCGCTTCGATCAGGGCGTCGATCGACTCCTCGCCGATCACCGACTCGATGATCTCGATCGTGAGGCGGTCGGGGGCGTCGGCGTGGTCGACGATCCAGGACGTCAGCTCCCGGATCCGGTCCGGGGTGAGCCCGACCGGCGACAGGTTCACCTGCACGCCGATGCCGTCCGCCACCTCGGCGAACCGCCGTCGGTCGCGCACGGCCCGGTCGAGCACGAAGCGATCGAGCATGGCGGCACAGCCCACACGCTCGGCGGCGGGGATGAACTCGGCGGGCGACACCCGGCCGAGCGTCGGGTGCTCCCACCGCATCAGCGCCTCGAGGCGGTCGGTGACCAGGGTGCGGGCATCGAGGATCGGCTGGTAGTGCACCCGGAAGCCGGAGGACTCGGGGTCGGTCACTGCGAGCAGTGCCTCTTCGATCCGGTATCGCCGCTGTGCTGCCGCCTCGATGTTCGGTTCGAACATCAACACCTGGTCACGATCGCGCCGGGGTTGGTTGAGCGTCAACTCCGCTCGATGGATGGCGGTGTCGACAGCGACGACGTGGTCGACCGGCACCACGACGGTCGTGATCGTCGGCGCGACCCGTTTGCCGGCGACCTCCAGGGGTCGGGACAGCGCCGCCGCTCTTGCCTCGATCTCGGCCTCCGGCTGGTGGGCGCCGGGGCACGCGACGACGAAGGTCGGACCGTCACCTCGCCACATCACGTCGATGTCCCGCCGGATCCGACCGCCGATCCGCTCGGCCAGCAGGCGCAGGAACTCGTCCGCTCCGAGCTTGCCCAGCTGGTCGTTGATCCGGTCGAACGCCTCGACCCGATGCCAGATGAGGGTGGTGTTCTCGATCTCGCGCTGGCGGGCGAAGTCGACCATGTTGGGCAGGCCCGTGACCGGGTCGACGCGCTCGGCGCGGATGCGGGCCGACGCGTCGCGCACGGTGACCACCATCGAGTCGCCCTCGGCCGGCTGGCCCGACACCGCCATCCAACGACCGTCGTCGGTGGCGAACACCACCTCGCTGCGCTGGTCGAGGTCGTCGAGGTCGGCGCCGAGCAACTCGGCCAGCACCCGACCCCGAGGGACCGTTCCCAGCACGCGGGCGGCGTTGGGGGTCGAGGTCGTCACGACCCCGTCGACGGTCTTGAACACCATCTCGTGGCCGGCGCCGGCGAGGGCGTCCCAGTCGCGCTGCAGCGCCTCCAGCACCCGCTCCGCTCGGGCCTCCACCGCCTCGACGGCCAGCGAGGCGACGTCGAGGATCTGGGCGACGGCCGCCGCCTCGTGGGGGCGGAGGACACCGTGGACCCGGGCACCGATCGTGCCGTCGTGACAGAGCACCTCGACGCTCGCCGGATCGGGATCGGCGACGAGCTCGATCTCGGCCGAACGGGGCAACACCCGGCAGCAGGCCCCGTGGGTGGCGGCGAAGGCCTGCTCGGTGTCGTCGGCGTCGGCGAGGGCGGCGGCCAGCGCGCTCTGCGCGTCGGACAACGCCTGGAGCCGGGTGGCCACCGAGTGGGACAGCCCGAGCCGGACGGTGGCGGCGGCGGCGACGGCGACGAAGCCGACGTGGGCGGCCGCCGAGGGACGGGTGGCGACCAGCAGGGCGACCGCCGCCACCGAGGTGGCGTAGAGCCCCCAACGTAGGGTCTGGGGCCGCACCCCGGGCCGGGCGAACGAGGCGTAGTCGGCGTGGCTGGTGGCGATGGCGTAGGTGACGAGGGGGAGGGAGATCGTGCGGTAGAGGTTGTCGACCACCGCGTCCTGGCCGGCGGCCAGCAGGACGTCGTAGATCGCGTCGAAGGTGGCGGTGTAGAGGCCGGTGAACGCCAGGTACTTGGCGCCCGCGGTACGGGTGCCGGGGCCGAAGATCAGGAGCAGCACCACGGTGAGGAAGACGAGTTCGACCGCGGTGTAGGCGAGCGACACCCAGCGCTCGACGCCGCCGGTGTCGGCGGCGAACAGGTAATCGCTCGAGAGGCTGAAGCTGACGGTGAGGGCGACGAGCGCGACCGTGCCGGCGTCGACGGCATCGGCCAGCTTCGACAGGGCGTGGCGTGCCATCGCGGCGCGCCCCACCCCGTAGACCGTCGCCAGATAGGCCGGGAAGACCACGAGGTCGGCGAATCCCGGGTAGACGGGAGCCCCGGCCGTCGCCGCCTCGGCGACGCGGATGGCCGAGCCGAGGGCGAACAGGCCGGCGGCGAGCTGCAGCGCGCACAGTGATCGGGGAAGCGGACGCGCTCGGTTCCAGTGGACCGAGAGCCCGAAGGCGAACAGGCTGACCAGGGACGACGCGGCGATCGAGGCGTCGAGCGAGGGCAGGAGGGCGGCGACGGCCGACGCGCCGAGGAGGGCCGGCGGCCCGAAGCGGGTCGAGGCCGACCGCCGTTCGGGCGCGGCCATCGAGCCGACCCCCGAACGTGCTGCAATTGTCGTCGCCGCGCCCACTTCCCCGTGAAAGCGCATGGTGCAACTTTCGGCGTTCTGCCTACGTCCTTGAGGAAACCTCCTGGTTTCCTGGCCGAGAGGGTGCACTAAGGTCGTTGCACCAGGCGGATCCGATCGTTCCGACGACGCCCGCCGACCGCCGCAACATGACACCCAGACTCGTCCCTCTCCCCCTGGGTTCGCGCTCCCACGCAGATGTGCGCGAACTCCTGGCTGCGTCCGTGGACCCCACCGCTCGATGGGGGGTGCTCCAGTCCGTCGACGACGGTGGCCCGATCGCCACGGTCGCCCGCTGGGTCGAGCAGACCGTCCTCCACGAGACCTACGGTGCCGACCCCGACGAGATGGCGGCCGAGATGGAACGGTACGACCCGGCGACGGTGTGGCACCTGCTCGTCCACCACCCGTCCGGCTCGGCCGTCGGGGCCGTCCGCTGCCTGGTCGGCGACGCCGAGCGGTTCCAGTTCACCTCCGATCTCGAGGAGTTCTGGGGCGTGAGCTGGGACGAGGCCTGCGAGCGGGTCGGCGTCGACCCCCACGGCGACTTCGTCGAGGGGTGCTCCTTCAGCGTGCTGCACGAGTGGCGTCCGGCCGACAGCCTGTGGCCGATCAAGATGGTGGCCGCCGCCTACATGCACCTGGTCGAGGACCTCCAGGCCACCGCAGCGGTGCAGATCATCAACCCGGTCGTGCGGCGGGCGTTCGCCCGCTACGGGATCCCGTTCGTGTCGGTCGACGAGCCGGCCCCGTTCCCCGGATGGGGGGAGGCCCGCTGGGACCCGACGCTCTCGATCACCACGCCCGGCAACACGTGGTTCAAGACCAGCGACGAGGAGTTCCGGCTCCTGTTCAAGGACCGGGACGAGCGGGTGCGGGGCGGGACGACGCTGCCGTCGGACTCGTCGCGCATCGACGCGTTCGAGCTCCACGAGCGCCTCCGCCGCGGGGATCGCGACCGCAGCCGACTGTTGCCCGGCCCGGTCATCCGTCGTCGCTGAGTTCCGCTCGGCCGGTGCTGTTGTCGTCGGTGGTGTGGGCGTCGCGCCAGACCTGGACCAGCCAGAGTCCGCCGAACAGGGCGATCCAGAACAGCGGGTTGGAGGCGATCCGCACGATCCAGTCGGCGGTCGAGCGGGTGGCCGGGAACCGTCGGGCCGTGACGGCGGCGGCCACGATCACGCCGGCGACCACCCCGACCGAGCCGGCGGACAGGGCCACGGCGGTGGCGATGATGCGTCGACGACGGCGAGGGTCGGCGGGGCCGTCGGCCAGGGCGTCGGCCAACACCAGGGCGGAGGGCCCGGCCCCGTAGGCGAGGATCCA
>JBPEXC010000326.1:0-3136 GCA_052032035.1 Acidimicrobiales bacterium
CGTGCAGGATCGACTGCACCCGGTCGTGGCCGAGCAGGGTCGGGTTGAGCTTCACGATCACGTTCAGGTCGTGCACCTCGATCAGGTGCTTGGTGATCGCCTCGATCTGCTCGGGCGGACACCCGTGGAACGTCGAGAGGGTGAGGGTGTCGGACAGGCACGTGTCGACCTCGACGTCGGCCAGCTCGGCCCACGGCCCGCCCGCCGCGGCGGCCTGGCGGCGCAGCTCGTCGAGGGCGCCCGGGTCGGCCACCCCGTCGGTGATGCCGCGCATCCCGTCGATGAAGGCCGCCACCTTGGGCGTCGAGATGCCCTCGAGGTCGTAGCCGACGCTGAGGTCGAACACATGGGCGCCGGGATCGCCGATCAGGGGCCGGAGTTCGTCCCACTCGCCCAGCATCGCCAGCAACAATGCGGCCTTGCGATACTCGAGGAGGGACTGCTCGACCTTGAGTTCCTGGCTCCACTCGATGTTGAACCCGACGGTTTCCATGTCGATGCACGGCCGGTTGATCACCAGGTCGTCGAGGATCTGCACGGTCTTCAGCTCGAACAGGCGACCGCCGGCCAGCCAGCCGAGCGCGATGTTCTGGGCGAGCTGGGTGTGGGGGCCGGCCGCCGGGCCGACCGGGGTGGCGATCGGCCGACCGAGGAAGTCGGCGCCGAGGTCGGGGCCCGACGACACGTCGAAGAACCGGGCGGTCGGCAGGTCGAAGATGCGCTGGCGGGTGCCCCACTCCTGCTCGATCCGTTCGAGCAGCGTGCCGATCGGCATCGGGGTGAGGGGTTCCTCCTCGGTCGCGGTCTCGGTCATGACACACCTGCTGCCTTGAGGCCGGCCAACACCCGGGCCGGGGTGAGGGGGAACTCGTCGAACCAGACGCCGGTGGCGTCGTGCACCGCCGCCGCGATCGCCGGGGCGTAGGGGATGAACGGCATCTCGGACATGCCGCGCACGCCGAACGGGCCGCGGGGGTCGGGCACCTCGAGCACGACCGAACGCACGCGCTCGGGGATGTCGCCGACGCCGGGGATCAGGTAGGTCGACAACCGGGGGTTGAGGATGCGGCCCTCGGCGACCTGCAGGTTCTCCGACAGGACGTAGCCGTGCGCCTGCACGACGCCGCCCTCGATCTGGCCGATCACGTTGGCCCGGTGGATGATGCGGCCGACGTCGATGGCGCAGACCACGTCGTGCACGACGATGTGGCCGGTCTCGACGTCGACGCTCAGGTCGATCGACTGGGCGACGTAGCCGTAGGTGAAGTTGGGTTGGGTCGGCGACCCGTCGGTCGACAGCGCCTCGGTCGGCGGAGGCGTGTAGCGGAAGGCGCCGATCGCCGGTCGCTCGCCGTCGCGCCACGCCTTGGTGGCCTCGGTGGCGGCGCCGATGATGGCGTTGCCGGTCATCCAGCTGAGGCGGGACGCCGACGCCGACCCCGAGTCGCCGCAGGTGGCGGTGTCGGAGAAGGTCGCCTCGATCGCGTCGAACGGCAGGCCGAGTGCCTCGGCGGCCATCTGACGGAAGGCGGTGTGGGCGCCCTGGCCGACGTCGGCGCCGGCGAGGAAGATCTCGGCCGAGGTCGGCCCCTCGTCGGGACCAGCGTCGCCGTCGGCCTGCTCGCCGCGCAGGATGATCCGGGCCTCGGAGCGTTCGGGGAAGCCGAAGGAGAACCCGACGTTCTTGTAGCCGGACGCAAACCCGCGGCCCCGCCGTACGGTCGCCGTCGACGGGGGCAGCGAGGCGAATGCTGCGATCGGGACCGGGTCGCCCAGCGGTTCGTCCCAGGCCGCCTCGGCGGCGCAGGCGTCGATCACCTCGGGCAGGCTCACCCCGGCCGGCAGCGGCACCCGGGTGATGCCGAGCGAACCCTCGCGCAGGGTGTTGCGCCGCCGCAGTTCGACCGGATCGATGCCGAGGGCGACGGCGGCCTTGTTCATCTGCTGCTCGGCGACGAAGGCCCCCTGGGGCCCGCCGAACCCGCGGAAGGCGCCGCCGGGCACGTTGGTGGTGTAGACCGCGTAGGAGTCGACCCGGGCCGCCGGGATCTCGTACGCACCGGCGACCGACAGGTGGAGGTTCCCGAGCACCTTGTTGGAGGTGTAGTTGTAGGCGCCGGCGTCGAGATAGCCGTCGACCTCGGCGGCGAGCAGGGTGCCGTCGGCGGCGAAGCCGTGGCGGGCATGCACCCGGCCGCGGTGGCGCTTGTGGTGGCCGACGATCGACTCCTCGCGACTCCACACGCAGCGCACGGGGCGGCGGATGCCGCGCCCGTCGAGCACCTTGGCGGCGAGGGCCAGCACGATCTGGAGGCTCATGTCCTCCTTGCCGCCGAAGGCGCCGCCGATCGTCCGGTAGATCACCCGGACCTGCTCCTCGGGGAGGCCGAGGGCGTGGGCGATCTGCTCGCGATCCTCGTGCGTCCACTGCCCGCCGCATTCGACGGTGACCCGGCCCTCGTCGTCGATCGACGCGAGCGCCGCCTCGGTCTCGAGGTAGGCGTGCTCCTGGAAGGGCACGGTGTAGGTGCCTTCGACGATCACGTCGGCCTCGGCGAACGCGGCGTCGAGGTCGCCGTGGTGGGAGTGGAGGTGGTGGTAGGTGTTGGTGTCGCTCTCGGGGTGGACGAGGGGCGCGCCGTCCGCGAGGGCCTCGTCGAGGGTGAGCACGAGGGGCAACGGCTCCCACTCGGTCTCGATCAGCGCAGCCGCGGCGGTGGCGATCTCGGGGCTCTCGGCCACCACGACGGCGAGGTGGTCGGCCTCCCAGCGGCTGACGTCGCCGGCGACGGCCACGGCGGCGGCGTCCGCACCGGCAGCAGGACCGACCAGCACCGGCTGATCGTTGATCGTGAGGCCGTACTCGTTGGCGACCACGTCGGCCCGCGTCAGCACGGCGACCACGCCGTCGACCGCCTCGGCGGCCGAGGTGTCGAGCCGGGTGATCCTGGCGTGGGGTTGGTCGGTGAACACGACCTTGGCGTGGAGGAGCCCCTCGGGCGTGAGGTCGCCGGTGTAGCGGGCGGCGCCGGTGACCTTGCCGAACGCGTCGGGCTTGAGCGGGGCGGCACCCATGCCGCCGGGGACACCGCCGGGAACGACCGGGGCGGTCATGCCTGCACCTCCTCGGCGGACG
>JBPEXC010000327.1:0-5446 GCA_052032035.1 Acidimicrobiales bacterium
CGCGCTCGACCAGGGCGCCGAGCTTGTCGACCATGCCGGGCTCGGCGTGGAGGTCGGCGGTCTCGGTCAGCTCGAGCACGAGGGAGCCACGGGTGGGCCGGTAGCGGGCCATCACGAGGTCGTAGTGCTCGACGATGTCGTCGTCGACGAGCTGGCGTGGGCTCATGTTGACGGTGATCATCACGTCCGGGGCGGTGTCCCGGAGTCGCGACAGGGCCGCTGCGCCGCGCTCGAGCATGCGGTTGCCGAGGTCGCCGATCAGTCCGATCTCCTCGGCGATCGGCACGAACACCGACGGCGGGCACCACGACCCGTCGGAGCGCTGCCACCGTGCGAGCAGTTCGAGCCCGACGATCCGGCCGGTCGCGAGTTCGGTCAGGGGCTGGGCCCAGGCCTGCACCTCGCCGTCCGCGATCCCGCGCCGCAGGTGCGACTCGAGCTCGGCCCGCTCGTCGCGCACGAGCCGGACCGTGTCGTCGAAGCGGACCGAGCGACGCCGTCCCTGCCCCTTGGCGAGGTAGAGCGCCTCGTCGGCCTCCTGCTGCACGGTGGCGAGGTCGAAGTCGTCGGCCGACACCGATGTGATCCCGATGCTGGCGGAGATCCTGGCCTCGGCCCCGTCGATGTGGAACGGAGCCTCGAGCGCCTCGATCAGCTCGCCGGCGAGTCGGTCCTGGGCGTCAGGGGTGAGGGGGTCGGGCAGCAGGAGCAGGAACTCGTCGCCGCCGAGCCGCGCCACCACGTCGGAGGAACGCAGCCGCTGCCGGAGGCGCTCGGCGACCTCCCGCAACACCTCGTCGCCGCCGCCGTGGCCGAAGCGGTCGTTGACCGACTTGAAGTGGTCGAGATCGACGTACATCACGGTCGGCGCCCCGGCGTCGGCCGGCAGGGCGGCGACCGCCGCCTCGAGGCCGGCCCGGTTGTGGAGGCCGGTGAGGGGATCGTGCACGGCGTCGATCTGGGCCTGCTCGGCCCGCTCGCGAATGTGCTCGCGCGCCGACACCAGGGCGAAGAGGCTCTGCCCGGTGTTGGTGAGATCGCGGATCTGCACCGTCATGAAGAACAGCAGGGCGGCGCCCCACTCGAACGCTCCGTTGACGAACAGCGCAGCGGCGGTGAGGCACCACATGGGCACCACGACGTAGCGTCCGACGCCCGCGATGCCGCTCAGACCGCCGACCGAACCGGCCGAGACGGCGAGCTGGACGCACAGCACGATCAGTCGGAGCTCGGGGTCGTCGGCCGCCGGGGGGATCCACATCGCGGCGCCGAACACGGCGCCCGTCGCCATCGCACACCCGATCGCCGAATAGGCGAGACCACGGTCGTCGACCGGTCGACGGAACCGCGGCTGGGTGTTGGCCACGAACATCGCAGCTCCGACCAGACACGTGAAGCCGAGCCACACCACCAGCGAGGCGTGGGCGAGACCGTGCCACGACAGCGCCGCCAACAGGACGCCGCCGGCCACCACGCTGAGCGGTGCGCTCCACGCCTCGAGACCCGACCGGTAGTAGTGATCGTCGAGCGCCTGCTGGACCCGTGGCGGGACCGCGTCGGTGGGCTCGACCTCGTGGGACATCTCCAAGGGTTTCGGCGTGTCCCCCGTGGGATTGAGGGAGCGAAGTCGCCCAGCGGCGGCAGTGGGTCCGGCGGGCCAGTGGCATGAGCCACTTGACAGGGTCCGCCTGGGTAGTTCACCCTACGTGGCATGACAACCACTCTCCGCGTTGGGCGCGTCGGTCAGAGTGAGGATCGGCGGCGGGATCACCCCCGAGCACGTCGGCTTCCTCACCCGTCGGCCGCCGCCACGATCTTCCTCGCCCTGTGCACCGCCGGCGGCGTCGCCGTCGTCGCCGACGGCTGGGACCACCGCAATGACGGCGCCGACGTCGTGCCGCTGGTCGCCCTGGTCGCCCTGGGCCTCACCGTCGCTCGGTGGGCTCCCGACGGCGGGGCCCCCGCCCGGCCGCTCGAGTCGACCCTGCCCCTCACGCTCGGGCTGATCGCCAGCACCCTCGCCGGTGCGCTGTTCCTCAGACCGGCATGGGGCCCCGATCTCGTCGGGCCGGTGATGACGGTCGCCCTCGTCGGCGCGTACCTCGGACTGTGGGGCTATCGGGCGCTGGCGTTGTGGCGCACCGTGGTGGTGTTCAGCCTCCTCACCTGGCGACCGATCGCCGAGGCCGTCCACGAGGTGGTGCGCGAGAGCCTCGCCGAGCCCTCGGCCCTCGTCTACCAGCGACTGGCACTGCTGCCGATGGTCGGGGTCGACGGCGAGCCGTGGCGCATCCTGTCGGCCGAGCTGCACCGCGGCGGCCTCGTGGTGCTGGCGACGGTGCTGCTGTCGTTCGCCGTCCGACGCTGGCGCCTCGACGCATCGTCGCTCCTCCAGCTGGGCGCCACCACCGGCGCCGCCTTCGTCGTACACCACGCCGTGATCCTCGCGATGCCGATCGATCAGTACGCGCCGAGCGGCACCACCCGTCTCGCCACCGACCCCCTCCTCGAGGTCGGGATCGCCGTCGCCGCGGTCGCCGCCCTCCAGCTCCTGTTCGGCGACCGACACGCCCCGGTTCGTCGAGCCCGGGCGGCCGCCGAGGCTGCCCTGCCGGGCACCGCCCCATCGCCGGCCACCGTCGAGCCCGGGGTCGACCGCGATCCCGTGATCTTCGCCGCCGTCGAGGCGCCGCGAACCCTCGGCACGGCGCTGCTGACCAGCTGCGCCGTCCCCGTCGCCGCCCTCGCCCTCGTCGCCTGAGCGACGCCCGTCCCCCTCCCTCCCCGCACCCCTGGAGTCTCCCTCCCCGCACCCCTGGAGTCGTTGTGCCCCTCCCCTCCCTTCCCGCGCTCGGTCGCACCCGCCGCAGCCCGGTGGCGACCGCGTCGCCCGACCGTGAGGCCTCGACCGCCACGGTCGTCCTGCGTCCCGACGTCGTCTCCGACGCCCCCGTCATCGCCCCGCCCAACGATGGCGAGGTGTGGACCTACGTCGCCGATCGCGGCCGCCGGTTCCTCGCCTTCTCCGCCCTGTCGAGGATGTGCCTGGGCGCTGCGCTCACGTTCCTGTCGTTCCAGGGCGGCTGGCTCTGGCTCCTCCTGCCCTTCGCCCTCGGCGTCGTCGCCGGCGGTGCGATCAACCTCGTGTGGGCCAGCCAGATCCCGGGCTTCGATCGGATCGGCCACCGCCTCCGCACCGAACACTTCAGCCGCCTGCTCCGACGCCGAGCGACCGCGGAGGACGTGCCGAGCGTCGACGTGTTCATCTGCACCTGCGGGGAGGACCCGCTCGTGGTGGAGAACACGATCGTCCACGCCACCTACCTCGACTACCCGGCCGACAAGCTCACGGTGCACGTCCTCGACGACAAGCACTCGCCCGAGATCCACCAGGCCGCGCTGCGGTGGGGCGCTCGCTACGTCGCCCGACCGAACCGGGGGTGGATGAAGAAGGCCGGCAACCTCCACCACGGCTACGCCCAGAGCGACGGCGACCTCATCCTCGTGCTCGACGCCGACTTCGCCGTCCGTCGCGACTTCCTCCACCACACCGTGCCGGCCTTCGACGACGACCGACTCGGCATCCTGCAGACACCGCAGTTCTTCCGGGTCCGCAGCGACAACTGGGTGGAGCGAGGCGCGGCCGCCCAGCAGGAACAGTTCTACCGGGCCGGCATGCGGGCCCGCGACCGGCACGGCGGCGCAATCTGCGTCGGCACCAACGCCGTCTACCGCCGATCCGCCCTCGAGGAGCGGGGCGGGATGGCGTTGCTCGAGCACTCCGAGGACATCTTCACCGGCCTGAAGGTCGTCGATGCCGGCTACCGGGTCGACTACCTGCCCCTCCCCCTCGCCGCCGGGTCGGCGCCGGACAACACCGCAGCCCTGGCGTCCCAGCAGTACCGATGGGCACGGGGCAACTTCGCCCTCGCCGGCACCCCGCTGTTCAAACGCATGCGACTCACCCCGATGCAGCGCCTCGGGATCTGGGACGGCTGGATCTTCTACGTGACCAGTGCGCTCAGCCCGATCGTGGCGCTCTTCGTCCCGATCGTGTGCCTCGTGGCGGCTCCCCACGTCATCACCCTCACGCCGACCGCGATGCTCCTGCCGTCGCTGTTCACCGAGTTCTACCTGCAGCCCCGTTGGCTCCACCTGCCCGACGGACGAGCGTCGCGACGCGTCGGCCTGATCTCCCAGCTCGCCCACCTCTACGCCCTGTTCCACCATCTCACCGACCAGGACCAGGAGTGGGTGCCGACCGGCAACAAGCGGGCCGAGGGCGCCAAGACCGGCACCGACCGGATCCCCGATCAGATCGCCGCCGGGGCGACCTGGGGCTTCGTGGCGATCATGCTGCTGCTCGCCTACCGGATCGGCACCGGGTGGGACGAGGTCGACCTCGCCCCCGTCGGCGTCCTCGCCGCCATCGCACTGCCTGCGGCGCTCGGCACCACCCGACCCGAGACCCAGGCCACCTCCACCCTCGACACCGCACCGGCGCTGTCGGAGGGCCGGGACGTGTTCCTCGACGTCATCCGCTCCGTCTCGATCGTGCGGGTGATGGTGTGGCACGCCTTCGGTGCGTGGTGGATCTCCTGGGCGTTCGCCGCCATGCCGGCGGTGTTCTACGTGTCGGGCGCCGTCCTGGCCAAGAGCCTGGCCACCAAGCCGACCGGCCGGGTGATGGCCGACCGCCTCAAGCGGCTGGTCCTCCCCTACTACGCCTTCGTCGCCCTCGTCCTGGCCGCCGTGGCGATCGCCCACCCCACGGTCTGGCTCGAACGACCGGCCGACGTCATCTCCTGGCTCGTCCCCTATCGCGCCCCCGCCGCGCTCGCCTGGGAGGAGGGCTGGCTGTCGGCGCCACTGTGGTTCCTCCGGGCCCTCGTCGTGATCATGGTCCTCACCCCGATCGTGCGGCCGATCGGGCGGCGCCTCCCGGGTTGGCTCCAACTGATCGCCTGGGCCGGGTCGCTGGTCGCCCTCGATCGGTGGGTGGCCGCCCAGACGACCGAGCAGGCGACGGCGGTCGCCCGCGGGGTGGCCGACGTGATCTGCTTCGGCGGCTTCTTCGCCCTCGGCGTGAGCGGCCACCACCTCCGGGGGCGCTGGTCGCGGCGACTCCGACTCGGCGCGGTCGCCGTGCTCGCCCTGGCGGCGGTCGGTTGGGCGGTCGTGTTCCCGCCGACCGACCTGGTCGTCAACAACTCCTACGTCCTGTTCGGGTTGGTCGGCCTGGCCTGGCTTGGGCTCCTCCTGGCGGTCGAGGACCACCTGCGCCACCTCGGGTCGGTGCCGGCGATCGCCGCCTTCGTCGGGTGGATCACCGGCTCGGCGATGACGATCTACCTGTGGCACACCCTCGCCATCGTCGTCGCCTACTCGGTGGTCGGCGCCCCCACCACCCTCGGCGAGTACCTGATGCTGATGGCGATCTTCGTCG
>JBPEXC010000328.1:0-6274 GCA_052032035.1 Acidimicrobiales bacterium
ACGGCGCCGAACCGGTCGAGGTCGAGCAGGCCGACGCGTTCGGCGCCCACCGCCTCGGTGAGCAGGTCGTCGAGGGTCCGCACGCTGGGCGACGTCGGCCACGGCCGGCGGCTGGCCCACACCGTCAGTTCACCCACGGCGCCGACGACGGCGGCCAGGGCGTCCTCCCCCAGCCACTGCAGGTCGTCGAGCACGAGGGGTCCACCCGCGCTCCTGGCGGCGTCGATCGCGGCGGCCACCTCGACCTCGCCGGGGCCCGCCGTCGGTCGGCCGGTCACCCAGACCGCCGCGGCGGGGTCGTCGAGCTCGGCGACCCACGAGCGCAGCGTGAACGTTCGGCCGGTGCCACCGACACCGATCACCAGACGATGCGTCATGGCAGCGGTCCCTCCTCGTCTCGGCGCCACCGACGGCGCCGACCATAGACCAGCGTCGGGCTCAGAGACCCACGGCGCCGGCGACCGGGGCGAGCTCGTCGGCGGGCTCGAAGCCGAGCACCCGGCCGTAGAACCACAGCTCCGCCTCGAGCGACGCCACGATGGTCGACGCCTGCCGGAACCCGTGCTGTTCGCCCTCGTAGAGGACGTAGGCGTGGGGCAGCCCCTTGGCGGCGACGGCGGCCACGATCGCCTCGGACTGGTTGGGCGGCACGATCTCGTCCTCCGACCCCTGCAACACGAGGAGGGGCGAGGTGAGGTCGTCGGTGTGCGACAGCGGCGAGCGGTCGCGATAGACGTCCTCGGCCTCCGGGTAGGGGCCGATCAGGCGATCGAGGTAGCGGCTCTCGAACTTGTGGGTCTCCTCGGCCAGGGCCGTGAGGTCGGCCACGCCGTAGAGGCTGGTGCCGGCGGCGAACAGGTCGGCCTCCTGCAGGGCCCGCAGCACGGTGAACCCGCCCGCCGAGCCACCGCGGATCACGATGCGATCGGGGTCGACCCGGCCGGCCTCGGCCAGGGAGCGGGCGGCGGCGATGCAGTCGGCCACGTCGACCACGCCCCAGGCGTCGCGGAGCCGGTTGCGGTAGGCGCGACCGAACCCGCTCGAGCCGCCGTAGTTGACGTCGACCACGGCGAAGCCGCGGCTGGTCCAGTACTGCACCTTCAGGCTGAGGCTGGGGGCGCTGTGGGAGGTGGGGCCGCCGTGGCCCATGACGACGAGGGGCGGCAGCTCCCCGTCGGGGGCGGTGACGCCCACGCCGGTCGGCGGGTAGAAGAAGGCGTGGGCCACCGGATCGTCACCGGCGGCGGCCCCGGTGCCCGGGAACCGGATCGCCTCGGCCCGGGAGAACCAGCCGGCGTCGACGCCGAGGTCGTTGGGGGCGCGCAGCACCGTCGCCGGGTGGTCGTGGGTGACGCCCTCGGTGTCGGTGTCGGCGGTCAGGTCGATCTGCACGACGCTGGGGAGCCGGTCGGTGTGGTGCACGATCACGTCGAGGAAGCCACGCCCACCGGCCATCGACTGCACCCAGCTCACGCCGTCGAGGGCGTCGCCGGCGTCGAGCCCGGTGAGGGTGCCGTCCTCCTCGAGCAGGGCGAGTTCGTCGGCGCCGTCGCGGGTGATCACGACCGCGATCTGGTCGCCGACCTCGACCCAGGCCTGCATGCCGAACACCCACTGCGGGCCGCCGATCTCGGCGCCGGTCAGCTCGGTGAGCGGGGTGACCTCGTCGCCCCCGGGGCGCCACGATCGCAGGTTCCACCAGCCGGTCTCGTCGGAGGCGAACACCAGACGGCCATCGGCGGTCCAGTCGGCGCTGACGGCCGACACGTCGTCGCCGCCGGCCACCACCTGGGTGTTGCCGAGGCGCAGCTCGTCGCCATGGAGCCACAGCGGCGCGGCGCACAGGCGCGTGGTGTCCCACGGCATGTCGGGGTGGGACCAGGTGATCCACGACACCCAGCGCCCGTCGGGCGAGATGCGCGGCGCGGCCACGAAGTCGGTGCCGGAGAAGATCACCTTGGGAGCGGCGCTGCCGTCGGCGGGCACGGCCACCAGCGTGTTGGCGGCCTCGCCGTGGGCTTCGACGACCGCCACCGAGTGGTCCTCGCGCACCGCGACGACCCACTCGCCGTCGGGGGTGACGCGGCCGTCCGCGTAGCGCCAGCCGTGGGCGATCTCGGGCTCGGGGGTGATCGGTCGCGGCTCGGCGCCCTCGGCGGGCGTGCCGTTGTCGTCGAGGTCGAGGCGATGGAGCCGCTGGTCGTCCCAGTTGGAGAAGAACACGGCGTCGGGGCCGGCGAACCAGGCCCCTCCCCCGTACTCGTGCACCCGGGTGCGGGCCGAGAACGGCGCCGGCAGGGCGTCGATCGTCGTGCCGGCCCGGTCACAGCGGACGAGGACGACCCGGCCGCCCTCGCTCGGCCGCAGCTCGGCCCACCACACGCTCGGGCCGATGTGGCGGATGGCGTCGAGGCCGACCCCGCCCGAGCTCACCCGCTCGGCGCTGATCGGCGACGGCCACGCCCCGAAGGCGACGGCTCCCGGGGCGCCGCTCACGATTCGCTCAGCAGGTCACCGATGCGGGTGAGCCCCTCGCCGAGGTCGTCGTCGCCGAGGGCGAAACTGAAGCGGGCGTAGCCGGGGCTGCCGAACGCCTCGCCGGGGACGAACGCCACCTTGGCCTCGGAGAGCACCACGTCGGCGAGCTGGAGGGTCGTGTCGATCTGCTGACCCCGGATCGTGCGGCCGAGCACCCCCTCGAAGCTCGGGAAGGCGTAGAACGCACCCTCGGGCTCGAGGCACTCGACGCCATCCATGCCCGACAGCATCTCGAACATGACCTTGCGACGGCGATCGAACGCCTCGCGCATCGCGTCGACGGCGGTGAGGTCGCCCTCGACCGCGGCCAGGGCGGCCTGCTGGGCGACCATCGCCACGTTCGAGGTCTGGTGCGACTGGAGGCTGGTGAGGGCCTTGGCCATGTCGGCCGGGGCGATCAGCCAGCCGACCCGCCAGCCGGTCATCGCATAGGTCTTGGCCACGCCGTTGAGCACGATGCAGCGGTCGGCGATCTCGGGCACGAGAGTGGGCATCGAGTGGAACTCGGCGTCGCCGTAGACGAGGTGTTCGTAGATCTCGTCGGTGAGGACCCAGATGCCGTGCTCGGCGGCCCAGCGACCGATCGCCTCGATCTCGTCCTTGGGGTAGACGGCGCCCGACGGGTTGGACGGGCTGACGAAGATCAACGCCTTGGTGGCGTCGGTGCGGGTGGCCTCGAGCTGGTCGACGCTGGCCCGGAAGCCCGAGGCGATGTCGGTCTCGACCGGCACCGGAACGCCGCCGGCGAGGCGGACGGGCTCGGGGTAGGTCGTCCAGTACGGGGTGGGGATCAGCACCTCGTCGCCGGGGTCGACCACGCCGGCGAGGGCGTTGTAGACGGCGTGCTTGCCGCCGTTGGTGATCACGACCTGGGCCGGGTCGACCTCGAAGCCCGAGTCCCGCTTGGTCTTGGCCGCGATGGCCGCCTTCAGGTCGGGGTTGCCGCCGGCCGGGCCGTAGCGGTGGTTCTTCGGCTCACGACAGGCGGCGACGGCGGCCTCGACGATGTAGTCGGGGGTGGGGAAGTCGGGCTCGCCGGCCCCGAAGCCGATCACCGGCTCGCCGGCGGCTCGGAGCTCCTTGGCCTTGTTGGTCACCGCCAGGGTCGCCGAGGGGGCGATCGATGCGACTCGTTGCGAGATCCGGCCTGCTGCCATGGTGCGCTCCAGGTGGTGAGGTTCGTGTGCGGGAGCCGGTTCGGTGGGAACGGGCTCGGTGGGACCGGTTCGGCGGGAACCGTTCGATGCGGCGGCTGATCCGACCGGATCTTTCCGGCGAATCCGCCAAAGAGGTTCGCAGAGGGAACCTCAGCTGCCATCATTCCATCCTGTGAGCGAAACCCCTCCTTCGATTTCCATCCCCGCCGATCTGCTGCCGGCCGACGGTCGGTTCGCGTCCGGCCCGTCCAAGGTGCGGCCCGAGGCGGTGGAGGGGCTGTCCGCCATCGCGGGCGACTACCTCGGCACGTCCCACCGCAAGCCGGCGGTGAAGAACATGGTCGGGCGCCTGCGCGACGGCCTCACCGAGCTGTTCTCGCTGCCCGAGGGCTGGGAGGTCGTGCTCGGCAACGGCGGCACCACCGCCTTCTGGGACGCCGCCACCTTCGGCCTGATCGACACCCGCTCGCTCCACCTCAGCTTCGGCGAGTTCTCCTCCAAGTTCGCCAAGGGTGTGGCCGCGGCCCCGTTCCTGGCCGACCCGGTGATCGTCGCCACCGAGATGGGCGACCGCCCCGACGTCGACCCGTCGTCGCTGGGGCGCGACAACGTCGACGTCTACGCCTTCACCCACAACGAGACCTCCACCGGCGTCTGCCAGCCCCTGCTCCGCCCCACCGGCGGCAACCCCGACGCCCTCGTGGCCGTCGACGCCACCTCGGCGGCCGGCGCCATCGAGTTCGATCCGGCCGAGGTCGACTGCTACTACTTCGCCCCCCAGAAGGCGTTCGGGTCCGAGGGCGGCCTGTGGATCGCGCTGTGCTCGCCCAAGGCCCAGGAGCGCATCCAGGCACTGGCGGCCGGGCCCCGCTGGATCCCCGACTTCCTGTCGCTCGGCATCGCCCTCGACAACTCGACCAAGAACCAGACCTACAACACCCCGTCGCTGTCGACCGTCTACTTCACCGTCGACACCGTCGAGTGGTTCAACGCCAACGGCGGCCTCAGCTGGTCGGCCGGCCGGTCGTCCGAGCTGAGCGGGATCGTCTACGACTGGGCCGAGGCCCACGAGCTGGCCACCCCGTTCGTCGCCGACCCGACCAAGCGGTCGCCGGTCGTGGCCACGATCGACTTCGACGACTCGGTGGCGGTCGACGACATCGCGGCCGCCCTGCGGGCCAACGGCATCCTCGACACCGAGGGCTACCGCAAGCTGGGCCGCAACCAGCTGCGCATCGCCTGCTTCCCGGCGATCGAACCCGACGACATGCGCCAGCTCACCAAGAGCATCGACCACGTCCTCGCCCAGCTCACTCTTTGATCTGGCTGTCTGAGCTGGCTGTCCGATCTGGCCGCCTGAGCTGGCCGTCTGACGCCACCGAGTAGCGTCGGCCGGATGCTGCTCGCACACGATCTCGTCGGCTCCGGGGCAGGACCGCTGGTGGTCCTGCTCCACGGGCTCTCCGGCAACCGCCGCACCTGGGATGCCATCGCCGCCGACCTGGTCGGCGACGGATTCCGGGTCGCCCAGCTCGACCTGCGAGGCCACGGCGAATCGGGCCACGGCGGCACCCACAACGGCACCGACAACGGCGCCTACAACATCCTCGACGACTACGCCGCGGACGTGGCCGAGACGATCCGCTCCCTCACCGACGAGCCCGTCGTCCTCGCCGGGCACTCCCTCGGCGGGGTGACCACGCTCGCCGTCGGTCAGACCCACCCCGAGCTGGTGCGGGCCCTCTACTGCGAGGACCCGCCGGCGTTCGAGGGCAGCGCCGCCCGGCGGGCCGACAGCCCGGCGGCCGGCTACTTCGGGGCGTTCGTCGCCAGGATCCGCGAGTGGCAGGCCACCGGGGCGCCGGTCGCGGCGGTGGCCGACGTCGTCGGCGCCCAACCCGACCTGTCGGGTCTCGCCCGCCAGGACCGCATCGGCCGCGAGGCCATCGAGGACATCGCCCGCGGCCTGCTCCGGTTCGACCCGGCGGCGATGGAGGCGGCGATCGTCGACGACATGTGGGCCGGCTTCGACCCCCTGGCCCCCGTCTCGGCCCCGCTGTTCGTGCTGCGGGCCGACCCGGCGGCCGGCGCCGTGTTCACCGAGGCCGACGTCGCCCCGTTCCTCGCCGCCCACCCGGGAGCGTCGGTCGAGATGGCGGCCGGCGAGGGCCACAGCATCCACGAGAGCCCCGAGGGCCGGGCCCGGTTCCTCGAGACCTTCCGGGCCTTCGTCGCCGACCTGGCCTGATCTGACCTGCCCTGGCCTGCCCCCCACATGACCGGGGCCGGCCGGCCGCGACCTACGAGGCGAGGGCCACCAGCGCGCCGCGGAGATCGGCCATCCCGGCCGCCGCCGCATCGGGGTCCCAGGCGGCGCCCTCCTGGCTGAACCCGTGTTCGGCCCCGGCGTGCACGATCACCTCGGCGTCGGGGTGGTCGGCGACGTGGGCTCGCACGGCGTCGATCGCCTCGGGCGGGGTGATCGGGTCGGCGTCGCCGTAGTGGAAGCGGAACGGGCCGGCGGGCAGCTCGCCGAGCGACCCGAGCACGCTCTCCATGCGCGACCCGTGCCAGGTGAC
>JBPEXC010000329.1:0-6434 GCA_052032035.1 Acidimicrobiales bacterium
CGCACGGCCGCGCCGCTGGCGACGCAGCGTCGACGCGCTACTCGTTGATCTCGATCACGGCCTCGTGTTCGAGGGTGGCGAGGGGGCGCCCGTCGAGCTCGATCGACAGATCGACGACGGCGCGGGTGCCGATCCGGGTGTCGAAGCGGTCGACCACCACGGCGTGCACGTCGACCTCGGCGCCGGCGGGCCCGGGTGCGTGGTGGCGAATGACCGAACGGGTGTGGATCCACGACCCGGACACCAGGTCGGTGGAGAACACCCGATTGGCGAGCGCAGGCCAGACCGCCGGGTGCACGATGCCGTCGCGCTCGTAGAGGTCGAGGTCGTCGCCCGCCCGGGCGCCGTAGGTCGGGCCGAAGTCGCCGTGCTCGGAGGGGCCGAGCGTGAAGCGGCGCGACGGCAGCGGGTCGCCACAACGAAGGGGTGGTGGCGGTCCGACGTCGCGGACTGCGCGGAAGGTGGCCCGCGGGTGCTCGCCGCGCTCGTCGCAGCGAGCCTCGACGACCACCTCGGCGGCGTCGCGGCGGGTGGCGCACACGACCTCGTCCCCGGCGAACACCGGGGCGGCGAATCGCACCTCGCCGCCGCCGTTGGCCACCCAGTCCACGCCCCAGGCGGCGACCAGCGGGTGGGTGAGGTACGCGTAGGTGGTCACGCCGGCCACGAGGGCCGCCGGGAAGCCCGCCTCGCGCGCTCCGTCGTCGGTGTGGATCCGGTTGCCGGCGTGCTCCGGCAGGTTCCGGGCCTCGACCGTCCAGGCGACGGGTTCACTCATGGATCGGACACTAGGTCAGGCCGAGGACCTTCGCTGCGTTGTCCTTCATGATGAGCGGGAGCACCTCGGGCTTCATGTCGAGGGTCTCGAAGTCGGCGATCCAGCGATCGGGGGTGACCACCGGGTAGTCCGACCCGAACAGCACCTTGTGGCGCAGCATCGAATTGGCGGCCCGGACGAGCTGTGGCGGGAAGTACTTGGGGCTCCACCCCGACAGATCGATGTAGACGTTGGCCTTGTGGGTCGCCATCGAGATGGCCTCGTCCTGCCACGGGACCGAGGGGTGGGCGAGGATGATCGTCAGGTGGGGGAAGTCGGCGGCGACGTCGTCCATCAGCATCGGCTGGCTGTAGCGCAGCTTCAGCCCGCGCCCGCCGGGGAGGCCGGCGCCGATGCCGGTCTGGCCGGTGTGGGTGACGATCGGCAAGCCGGTCGCCTCGATCGCCTCCCACATCGGGGAGAAGCGAGCGTCGTTGGGCGCGAAGTCCTGGAGCGTCGGGTGGAACTTGAACCCGCGCACGCCGAGCTCTTCTGCCTGGCGTCGCACCTCGGCCGCAGGGTCGTCCTCGTGGGGGTCGATCGTGCCGAAGGGGATGAGCACGTCGTCGTGGGGTGCACACCGGGCGACGATGTCGTCGACCGAGAGGCTCTCGTGGCCGAGCCCGATGGTGGCGTCGATCGTGAAGCAGACGGCCGCCATCCGCCGCTCCCGGTAGTGCTCGGCGAGGTGCTCGACCGTCGGGGTGCGCTCGGCGTCGGCCTTGAAGTACTTGGCCGACGCGTCGAGCAGTTCCTGGTCGAGACTGAAACAGCCGTGACCGTCGGACTCGACGTGCACGTGGGTGTCGATCGCGATGATCGACTCGAGGTCGATGGGCATGGGTGGGTCTCCGGTCGTTGGGACGGGGCGTTCAGCCGGGGAGAGACAGCTCAGTCGGGTAGATGCTGTGCGTTGGACTTGAGGGCGAGGAGTTGTTCGAGCAGGGCGTCGCGCTCGGCGACCATCGCCGCCTGATCGATGCCGTCGAGTTCCGCGTCGACACCGCTCACCGCGGCGTCGATGCACTGCTGGTCGAGCGGGGGCGTCTCGAAGGTGTGCCACCAGTCGACCATCGGCGGGCCGAGGTGCTCCAGCACGTGGGCCAGGCCGGCGTCGCCGCCAGACAGGTGCTGGGTGGCGAACGGCCCGAGCAGCGACCAGCGCAGGCCGGGCCCGTAGGCGATCGCGGTGTCGATGTCGGCCACCGACGCGGCGCCCTCCCGCACCAGCCAGTACGCCTCGCGCCACAGGGCCGCTTGGAGGCGGTTGACGATGTGGCCGGGCAGCTCGGTGCGGACCTTGATCGGCCGCTTGCCGATCCGGGCGTAGAACTCGACGGCCTCGTCGACGGCCCATGCCTCGGTCGCGGTGCCGCCGACGACCTCGACCACCGGGATCAGGTGGGGCGGGTGGAACGGGTGCCCGATCACGACGCGCTCCGGGGTCGCGCACGTCGCCTGGATCTGTGAGGGGGTGAGGCCCGACGAGCTCGAGGCGATCACCGCGTCGGCCGGGGTGGCGTCGAGCTCGGTGAACAACTCCTGCTTCACCTCGAGTCGCTCGGGCCCACTCTCCTGGACGAACTGGGCGTCGGCCACCGCCTCGGCGACGGTGCCGCAGACCCGGACCCGGGTGGCGGCCCCAGCCTCGACGCCGGCGGTGGCCAGCGCAGCCGCGAGCTTGGTGTCGATCCCGGGGTCGGGGTCCCAGACCGTGACGTCGAGGCCGGCGGCCAGGAACTGGGTGGCCCAGCTGAGGCCGATCACGCCGGCGCCGACCACGGCCACTCGTTGGATGACTCCCTCACGCACGACACCCGCAGTCATGAGACAGCCCAGTCGGCGTAGGCGTCGAGGATGCCGGGGTCGGCCAGAGCGTCGCGGGATGCGACCTTGGCGGGGTCGACGCCCTGCATCATCTTCTTCACCGGGAGCTCGAGTCGTTTGCCGGTGAGGCTGCGGGGCACGCCCGGCATCTCGATGATGTCGTCGGGCACGTGGCGGGGCGACAGGGCCGTGCGCAGCTCGGCTGCGATCGTCGCCTTCAGCGTGTCGTCGAGCGAGGAGCCCTCGACGGTGACCACGAAGAGGACCAGTCGGCCCAGGCCGCCGGTGGGGTCCTCGATGTGCACGACGAGGGCATCGGCGATCTCGGGCAGCTCCTCGACGACCCGGTAGAACTCGGCGGTGCCGAGCCGCACACCGCCGCGGTTGAGGGTGGCGTCGGAACGGCCGGTGATGATCGAGCTGCCACGCTCGTCGAAGCGGATCCAGTCGCCCTGGCGCCAGACCTCGGGGTAGACCTCGAAGTAGGCGCCCTGGTACTTCGAGCCGTCGTCGTCACCCCAGAACCCGACCGGCATCGACGGGAGAGGTTGGGTGATGACCATCTCGCCGAGCTCGCCGACGAGCTCGTTGCCCTCGGGGTCGTAGGCGGCGGTCGCCACCCCGAGACAGCGGCCCGACATCTGCCCGGCGTAGACCGGGATGAGGGGGTTGCCCTGGACCATGCCGGAGCAGATGTCGGTGCCGCCCGAACCGTTGTTGAGCAACATGCCGGGACCGAACTGGTCGACGAGCCAGACAGCGCCCTCCGGCGGCAGGGGTGAGCCGGCGGAGCAGATCTCTCGCACCCGCGACAGGTCATGCGTGGCGGTCGGTTCCATGCCCGCCTTGCGGCACGCCATCGTGTAGCCCGGCGACAACCCCAGGATCGTGGTGCCGGTGCGCTCGGCCATCGCCCACTGCCCGTCGAGGTCGGGCCACATCGGGTTGCCGTCGAGCATCACGACGGTGGTGCCGGTGAGCAGCCCTGACATCGAGGCGTTCCAGATCATCCACGCCGTGGTCGAGAACCACATCATCACGTCGTCCGACGTGAAGTCCCAGCTGAGGACATGGTTCTTGAAGTGCTCGAGCAGGATGCCCCCGTGGCCGTGCACGATCGCCTTCGGAAGGCCGGTCGTGCCGGACGAGAACAGCACGACGAGGGGATGATCGAACGGGACCGGCTCGAACTCGAGCGGCGCGTGTTCGGACAGCAACTCGCTCCACGAGACTGTCGGCCGCTCCAGCTCGGGCAGCGAATCGGGCTCCGTTCCTCCACTGCCATAGGGCACCTCGACCACGTGCTCGACGGTGGGCAGGCCGGCGAGGATCTCGACGACGTGGTCACGCCGGTCGATCGGCTTGTCGCCGTAGGTGTAGCCGGCCACGGCGAGCAGCACCTTCGGTTCGATCTGGCTGAACCGGTCGATGACGCTGCGGGACCCGAACTCCGACGCGCACGACGCCCAGATGGCTCCGAGGCTGGTGGTGGCCAGGTAGGCGACGAGGGCCTCGGGGATGTTGGGGAGGTAGGCGACCACCCGGTCGCCCGTGCCGACGCCGAGGCGCTGCAGGCCGACCCGGGCGCGGGCCACCCGATCGGTCAGCTCGCCGAAGGTCAGGTCGACGTCCGCTCGGGTCTGCGAGCGGCCCAACACCGCCATCTTGTCGTCGGGGAAGCGGCCGCCGACCATGTGCTGGGCGTAGTTGAGACGGGCACCGGGGAACCACTCGACGTTCCGGAACGGCGCGACGCCGGCGAGTCCCCGGTCGCCGATCACGGCGGTCGGCGGCGTGGCGGCCTCGATCTCGCAGTAGTCCCACACCGACTGCCAGAATCCCTCGAGGTCGGTGACCGACCAGTGGTGGAGGGCGTCGTAGTCGTCGAAGGACCGGCCGCGTTCGGACGCCAGCCAGTCCATGTAGTGCCCGAGCCGGCTGGTGCTGCGGGCGTCGGGTCCCGGCTCCCACAGCACCGTACCGACGAGGTCGGCGCTGTCGTCCGGTCGGTCGGTCTGCTCGGTCATGCGTCCCCCTCGTCGGCAACCCCGACCTTCGCGGCCTTCCCCTGGAGGAAGGCGTGCATCCGTTCCTTCGCCTCGTCGCTGCCCGACGAGACGGCCGCGATCAGCGACTCCATGAACAACCCCTCGTCCGGGCCGACCTCGGCGATCCGGGGCAGGGCCTGGAGCACGGCATAGTTGGTCACCGGTGAGTTGGCCGCGATCTTGGCCGCCAGCTCCTGGGCCTTCGCCAGACCATCGCCCGGCTCGACCAGGTACTGACACAGGCCGAGGCGGTGGCCGTCGTCGGCGTCGAGGACCCGGCCGGTGAGCATCAGGTCGGTCATCGCCGCCACGCCCATCAGGCGACTGACCTTCACCGACGCGCCGCCGCCGACGAAGAGGCCGCGGGTGCCCTCGGGAAGGGCGAAGAACGCCGACGGTTCGGCGATGCGGATGTGGGTCGACGCCGCGAGTTCGAGCCCGCCGCCGATCACCGCGCCCTTCAGCACCGAGATGATCGGCAGCCGGCCCTTCTCCAGATGGGAGAAGGCGTCGTGCCAGTTGCGGGAGTGGAGAACACCCTCGAAGGTGTCGGTGCCGGTCAACGACGAGAAGTCGAGGCCGGCGGAGAAGTGTTCGCCCTCGGCCACGAGGATGGCGCAGCAAGCGTCGTCGGGTGGGGCCGAGAAGATTCGGCGGAACCCCTCGACGGTGGCGTTGTCGAGGGCGTTGCGCTTCTGCGGTCGGTCGAGTGTGACGGTCAGGACGGCGCCGTCGAGCTCGGCGTGGACCGAGGGCGGCAGGCCGTAGTGATCGTCGAGGGACGCAGGCGCGGGCATGCGGTCACGCTACGGACCGCGTCCCGTTGTGTCAAGCAACTTGACACAACCACGGCGTCAGTCCATCGCCTGCCAGCGCTCGAGCACGTCGATGACCGATTGCAGGTGGGCCGACATGGCGGCGCGGGCCCCCGCCTCGTCGCCTGCGACGATCGCGTCGACGATCGCTGCGTGCTGGGGGAGCGACTCGGTCGGGCGGCCGGGCATGAGGGCGAGGCGGTAGTGATGGTGGCTGGCCCGGTTGCGGAGGTTCTCGACCAGCTCGGTGGCCACCCGGTGATGGCTGGCGGTGTGGACGAGGCGGTGCAGTCGGCCGTTGAGCGCGGAGTAGCCGACCGAGTCGTCCCGGGCGACCGCCGCCTCCATGTCCCGGATGATCTCGCCGAGCTCCTCGCGCTCGGCGTCGGTCGCCCGCGTTGCGGCGTGGCCGGCCGCAAGGCTCTCGAGCGCCGCCCGGGCCTCGGTGATCTCGATGACGTCGGCGACGGTGATCCGGCGGACCGTGGCGCCCCGGTTCGCCTCACGGTCGATCAGCCCCTCGGTCGCGAGCTCGACCAGCGCGGCGCGGATCGACGCCCGTCCGCAGTCGTAGCGGGTCGTCAGGGCTGCTTCGACGAGGCGTTCGCCGGGGGCGAAGATGCCGGCGAGGATGTCGCGACGGAGCAGGTCGGTCGTGTCGGCGGTGGTCGGGCGGTCCATCAGGAGAAGTCGTAGAGGCGCTCGGGGTTGTCGACCAGGATGCTCGTCCGGGTCGCCTCGTCGGGGGCGAAGCTCGTCATCAGGTCGACCAGGTCGCCGTCGTCGGGCATGTGGCGCACGTTCGGATGGGGCCAGTCGGTGCCCCACAGGATCCGGTCCGGGGCGGCGTCGATCAACGCCCGGGCGAATGGCACGACGTCGTCGTAGGGCGGCGGCCCGTCAGCGGTGAGCCGTTCGGCGCCCGAG
>JBPEXC010000033.1:0-5587 GCA_052032035.1 Acidimicrobiales bacterium
ACCCTCGGCGGCCTGATCGGGGCCCGCATGGCCGGCACCTTCGACGGCACCCTCGGCAGCACCGCGGTGCCTGCGGTCCTGGTCGCCCTGCTGGTGTCGACGGTCTTCGCCTTCCGGCTGCTCGATTGGTTCCGCAGTCGCTCGATCGACGATCCGGCGACGGCGATCGAGGGGGCGGTTCGCCACCTCGCTCCCGAGGTCGCCCTCCTCTTCGGCGGCATCGCCGGCGCCGCGCTCCTGCTCGAGGCGATCGATCCCGGGCGTACCCCTGCAGCGGTCGTCGCCGCCGGCGGACTCGCCGCAGCCCTGGTCACCCTCGGCGGCCTGCCCGCCGTCCTCTCGGCGATGCCCGAGCTCGACCCTCGCGACGAGTATCGGCTGATCGGGTCGTTCGTACCCGACGGTCGCGACGTGCCGGTCGCCGCCCTCGCCGGGTTCACGTGCTTCCTCCTCGGCTTCGGCATCTTCGCGCTCCGGGCCCCCTCCGCCGGACTGCTCGACAGCGGCGCACTGGCGTCGGGCAGCGACCCGGCGCGGGTCACCGACCACCTCGGGGAGCTCGGCGACCGGTCGTCCGGCATCGTCGCCACCTTCCCGTCGGGCGCCGACGCCCAGGTCGTCGTCGCCTGGGCCACCGAGGCCGCCGCCCTGCCCGGCGTGGCCGACCTCGAGCTGCTGCCCGCCGAGGCCGTGACCGCTCCGGCACGCGCCGTCGTGGCGCTGGACGTCACCGCTCGCTCCGCCGAGGCGCAGGCCGTCGTCGAGGCCCTCGGAGCGCTGCCTGCCGCCGCGACCGTGGCCCCGGAGCTGACCGGGGTGCCGGTGGCCGCCGCCGCCACCGCCGATGCGGCCGCCGGCCTGTTGTGGCCGCTGGTCTTCCTCCTCGCCCTCGCAGGCGGTCTGGCGGTGCTGCTCGTGCTGGGCGATCTCGTGCTCGCCGCGTTCGCGACGATGCTGCGCCTGGTCGGGACCGCCGCCCTGCTCGGCGTCTACCACCTGGTGGCCAGCGACGTGTCGGCCACCGAGCTGCAGATCGCCGCCCTCGTGCTCAGCATCGGGGTCGGGCTGTTCGAGATCGGCTTCCTGCGTCGGATCCGTCGCGACCTCGACGACTCCGGGGAGCCGAGCGAGGCCGCCGCCCGCCACGACATCGTCAGCGAGGCGTTCCGGGTCGAGGGTCGCGCCGCCATGATCGGGTTGGGGGTGGCCGCGCTCTGCGGGATCGGGCTGGTGGCCGGTGAACTCGAGGCGGCCCGTCGCCTCGGCGTGGCGATCTCCACCGGTCTCGTGCTCGAACTCTTCATCGGCACCTGGTTGCTCCGGCCGGCCGTGCTCGGCGAGCGTGTCGTCCTCCTCGGCACCGCCGGTCGTCAATCGGCATCGCCGCTGGAGGGAGCCCCGCCGCTCGAGGGAGCCTCGCCGCTGGAGGGAGCCTCGCCGCTCCAAGAAACCCCGTTCGAGCTCGAGGCAACACCGTCCGAGGCAGCACCGCTCGAGGCAGCACCGCTCGAGGTGCTCGAGCCGGTCGGGCGCCTCGACGAGGTGGAGCGATCGCTGGTCGGGCTCGACGATGCACTGGTCCCCAGCGATGCACTGGTCTCCAGCGATGCACTGTCGGAGTTGGACGATCTCGAGGTCCTCGACGAGTTCGCCGACCCTGCCGACTCGATCGACGCCCCGGCCGACAAACGAGTCGTCGACGACGACTGGGTGTCGGTCGACGACCTGTTCCGCGAACTCGAAGCTGCCGGCCTCGGATCGACGGGCGACGACGCCCTCCCCGAGGGGCTCGTGGCCGACGAGGTCGTCACGGGCGACCGAGCCACCGCGCACGCAACCGAGACCACCCCCGACATCGAACCCCTGGGAGACGAAACCATGGCCGACACCCTCACCACCGGAACCGCTGCTCGTCTCCGCCGACGCGCCGATCGTATGTTGCGCCGGCGACGGGGCGACGAGGTCGCGGCGAACGGTGCGGCCGCCGACGCGGCGCCGGCGGCCGCCCCGGCGGCCGTCCCGCTCGCTCCGGCTCGGCCGGCCATCGACCCGGCCTGGGGGCGCATCGTCAGCGGCCTGCTCCGTTCGGAGTTCGAGTTCCAGCGGCATCCCGACGACGCCCAGCTCGAGACCGTCTTCGTCGACGGGACCCCGCTCTTCGGCGAGCTGCGGGAGCACAACCTCCGGCTGCGGACCACCGGACTGTGGGTGCGCGGCGCCGACCCCAAGCTCGAGAAGCTCACCGTCGCCAACGAGGGCTCGCCCACCACCGTCGCCGTCACGGTCCTGCACCCGACCCGTCAACTCCTCGACCGGGACGGTCGTGAGCTCGGGACCCGACCGGCCGAGCGACGCGAGGGCCTCCTGTGGCTCGTCAAGGATCCGTCGGGCCGCCACCGCATCGCCGAGGCCGTGGACCTCGGGGTGGTCACGCCGATCGAGCGCCCCGAGGGCGACTCGCTCGACGCTCGATCGGTCGACGTGCGCACCGACCGGGCCGGCACCCACTGACCATGGCCGACGAGGGGCGCGCCGCGATCGCCGTGTGGCCGCGCAGCGGTCGCTGGGAGTCGCTCGAGGAGTCGGTCGTCGAGGGTGGTGCCACCCTGGCGGAACCGTCCGAAGCGCGAGCCCTCGTCTGGGCCGACGCCGCTCGGCCCGACCTGTTGCGTGAGCTGCTGGCGTCGCACGACCACTTCGAGTGGGTCGCCCTGCCCTTCGCAGGGATCGACCCCTACCTCGATCTGCTCGACGACCGCCGGGTGTGGACCGCGGCCAAGGGCGTCTATGCCGAGCCCGTGGCTGAGCACGCGTTGACACTGGCGCTGGCGGGGATGCGGGGGCTCGCCACCTACGCCCGAGCCGACACCTGGGCGCCGCCCGAAGGCGTCAACCTCCTCGACGCGGCGGTGACGATCTACGGGGCGGGCGGGATCACCCGTTCGCTGCTCCGCCTCCTCGACCCGTTCCGCTGCCGGGTCACCGTGGTGCGCCGGCAGGACGAGCCGATGCCGGGTGCCGATCGGGTCGTCACCTTCGACGACCACCACGCGGCCCTCGACGGCGCCGATCTGGTCGTCCTCGCCCTGGCCCTCACCCCCGAGACCCGCCACGTGATCGACGGCGACGCCCTCGATCGCCTCCCCTCCCACGCCTGGCTGGTGAACGTCGCCCGCGGCGGGCACGTGGATCACGACGCGCTGCTCGACGCCCTCGACGCCGGGCGTCTCGGCGGGGCCGCCCTCGACGTGACCGAGCCCGAGCCGCTCCCCGACGGCCATCCGCTGTGGTCGCACCCGAAGGCGATCATCACTCCGCACATCGCCAACACCCCCGAGATGGGGGTGCCACTCCTGGCCCGTCACACCCGGGCGAACGTCGTGCGTTGGCTCGACGGCCTGCCCCTGCTCGGCGTGGTCGACGTCGGCGCCGGCTACTGAGCACGGTTCCCCCGCCGTCGCCCCTGACGGTCCCGCCGACTGTCCACCACGACCAACGCACCCATCGTGTTACGCCTTCGTCGCGACACACGATGGGTACTTGTGTCTGTGACAGCTGACTCACTATAGTCCTCCCTCGGTCGCCGGAGGTGACCGGCTTCACAGGCCGCCGCAGCGGCCGTCCGCCAGGAAGAGAAGGGGAGTGCAGATGGCCGCCACGGTCGAAGCATCGCCGCCGCGTTCGTCGAGCGCGGGGGTCACAACGGTTGCTTCGCGTGCCCGCGCTTGGGCGAAATCGCATCCGGACCAGCTCGCCATGCGGGAGAAGGACCTCGGGATCTGGAAGGAATGGACCTGGGGCGACACCTGGGAGGCCGTCGAACTGGCCGCTCACGCCCTCATCTCGTTGGGCGTGGAGCCCGGCGATCGGGTCTCGATCCATGCCGAGGACCGTCCCGAGTGGGTGATCATGGATTTGGCCACGGTGGCCATCCGGGGAATCACGGTCGGGCTCTACCCGACCAACCCCCACGCCGAGGTCGAGTACACGCTCAACGACTGCGGCGCCAAGATCCACCTGGCCGAGGACCAGGAGCAGGCCGACAAGGTCATCGAGCTCCCGGCGGCCAACTACCCGACGGTCGAGAAGATCGTCTACCTCGAGCCGCGCGGCATCCGTCGTTCCGACGACGCACGCCTGATGGACTGGACCGACTTCCTGGCGCTCGGTCGGGCCCACCGCGAGGCCACCCCGGACGCCGTCGAGGCTCGCATGGCGGACGCCGGCGAGGACGACGTGATGACGCTCGTCTACACCTCGGGCACGACCGGCCCGCCGAAGGGGGCGATGATCTCGAACGGCAACGCCGAGTTCGCCATCGCCACGATCATCGGCACGCCCGAGCGGGTCAAGGGGCCGCTCCCGAGCCCCGACGACTCGGTGCTCACCTATCTGCCCCTCTGCCACATCGCCGAGCGGGTCTTCTCGACGTGGGCGCTGGTCGGCTCCGGCGTGGTGCTCAACTTCGCCGAGAGCGTCGAGTCGGTCAACGAGAACCTGCGCGAGATCCAGCCGACCCTGTTCTTCGCCGTGCCCCGGATCTGGGAGAAGCTGCACGCCGGGGTGCTGATCCGTGGCGCCGACAGCTCGCCCCTCAAGAAGGCGCTGCTGGGGTTCGGGCTCAAGCTCGCAGGCAACATCGGCCGCTCCCGGGTCGCCAACAACGGTGACTGGACCCTCGGTTCACGTGTCCAGTACGCGATCGGCTGGCTGCTCGTCTTCCGGGCCCTCCGGACCCGTCTCGGCCTGCGCAAGGTTCGCTGGTCGGGCTCGGGCGCCGCGCCGATCGCTCCCGAGGTGCTCGAGTTCTTCATGGGCATCGGGCTCGACGTCTACGAGCTCTACGGCATGACCGAGAACACCGCCGTCGCCACCGCCAATCTGGCGGGTCGGGTGAAGCTGGGCACGGTCGGTGAGCCCTACCCGGCCATCGCCGACGGCGTGCGCCTCGACCCTGCCACCGGCGAGATCCAGACCAAGCACCCCTCGGTGTTCGTGGGCTACTGGGGCAAGCCCGACAAGACGGCCGAGACCTTCACCGACGACGGCTGGCTCAAGACCGGCGACGTCGGCGAGCTCGTCGACGGCACCCACATCAAGATCGTCGATCGCATCAAGCACATCATCATCACCGCCGGCGGCAAGAACATCTCGCCGTCGGAGATCGAGAACAGCCTGAAGACCTCGCCGTTCATCAACGAGGCGATGGTGATCGGTGACCGCCGCAAGTACCTGTCGGCCCTGATCGCGATCGAGCTCGACACGGTGGCCAACTGGGCCCAACAGCGGCAGCTCTCCTACACGACCTACCGCGACCTCACCGAGAAGCCCGAGATCGTCGAGCTGATCGCGGCCGAGGTGGAGAAGACCAACGAGCGCTTCGCTCGGGTGGAAGGCATCAAGAAGTTCCGGCTCATCCCCAAGGAGCTGGATCACGAGGACGGCGAGCTCACGGCGACCCAGAAGCTCAAGCGGTCGGCCGTCGAGGACGCGTTCGGTGATCTGGTGGAGGACATGTACTGATGGAGACATTCATCCAGACGTTGGCCAAGGCCATCGCCCTGGGCTCGATCTACGGGATCATGGG
>JBPEXC010000330.1:0-4465 GCA_052032035.1 Acidimicrobiales bacterium
GCGCCGACCTTGGCGAACACCCGGCCGCGGGCGGCCACCATCAGGTCGCTGTCGATGCGTTCGCGCCCGCCGCCGACCAGGCGCGGGTAGCGCACGCACGCCGCCGTGATCCGGCGAGACGCCTCGGCCCGTTCGGCGTCGAGGTCGGCGGCCTCCGCTCCGATGGATCCGCCGGTGAGCCGGGCGATCCCCGTGGCGAGCGCGGCGAGCGGCACGCCGATCGTCGGGGCGCTGCAGCCGTCGACTGCGAGGGTGACGGGGGCGCCGACCATCGTCGTCACGCGGTCGAGCACCGCTCGCTGGGTGACACCGTCGGGGTGGAGGTACTGGTCGGTGGCGGCGCCGAGGCGAACGGCGACGGCGAGGAACCCGGCGTGTTTGCCCGAGCAGTTGTGGGCGAGGGCCCGTCGGGGAGCCTCGAGGCCGGCCCCGAACGGCGCTGCGGCGCCGCACTGCAGTGCGTCCTCGTCGAGCTGGGCGGCTGCCAACATCTCCGCCGCCAGGGCGACGTGCTGGGGTTCGCCGCTGTGGGACGCGCAGGCGAGGGCCAGCGCACGGTCGCTCCACCCCGGGTCGCGGCCGTCGCCGGCGAGGGCGTCGAGGGCCCCGGTCTCCACCAGGGCGAGGGCCTGGAGACCCTTGGTCGAGCTGCGACCCCACACCAGCTGGGCCGGATCGCCGGCCCCGTCGATCACCGACCCGTCGGCCCGGCACCGCACCCAGGCGCCCCGATGCAGCGACTCGGTGTGGTCGCCACGGGTGCGGCGCACCAGGATCGGGTTGTCGTCACGCATCGGTCGGCGTGGCTCGCGACGGCAGCGTCGTCGTCGACGCCGGGCCGGTCACCTGTTCTCGAAGTTCGACGTGTCGATCAGGCGGGACGGGAATCCGCCCTTGGCGATCGGTCCCCAGCGTTCCACCCCGATGGCGATCAGGCACTTCCCCTGACGAGCCATCGCCTCGCGGTACTCGTCCCAGTCGGGGTGCTCGCCGGAGATGCAGCGGTAGTACTCGACGAGCCCGTCGAGGGCGTCGGGCAGGTCGATCACCTCGGCCCGGCCGTCGACCTGCACCCACGAGCCGCCGAAGTGGTCGCTCATCACACAGACCGACACCTCCGGGTTGCGTCGGAGGTTGTGGACCTTGTCGCGCTCGGGATAGGTCGACACGACCAGCCGGCCCGCAGCGTCGACACCGCCGGTCACCGGCGACATCTGGGGTCGGCCGTCGCGCCGCTCGGTCGTGAGGATCCACTGGTGACGCGGCCGGACGAAGTCGAGCAGGTCGACCAACCCGACCTCGGTCTCGGTGGCGATGGTGCGGGCCATGACGGCTCCTGTTCTGCGGTCGTCAGTTTCTACGGTTGTCGGTTTCTGCGGTTGTCAGTGGTACCGGACGTACACCGGGTTCGACGGCGTCGACCGGTCGGGATCGAAGGCGTAGTCGAGGCCGTCGAACTGTTGGAGGGCCTTGAGCGTCTTCACCCGGTTCTGGATCAGCCACCCGGCCATCGCGCCTCGGGCCCGCTTGGCGAAGAAGCTGATGATCTTCGGGTCCTTGCCGTCCTTGGAGTCGAGGAACGACGGGGTGATGATGCGGGCGGCGAGGCGGTCGGTGTCGACCGACGAGAAGTACTCGTTCGACGCGAGGTTCACCAGCACGTCGGGCCCGGGGCTCTCTCGCAGGTCGGCCTGGAGCTGATCGGCGATCCGATCACCCCAGAAGGCGTACAGGTCCTTGCCCCGCGGGTTCTCGAGCTTCGACCCCATCTCGAGCCGGTAGGGCTGGATCAGGTCGAGGGGGCGCAGCACCCCGTAGAGCCCGGAGAGGATCCGCAGCGTCTTCTGGGCGTGGGTGAAGTCGCGCTCGGAGAACGTGCCGCGAGCGTCGAGCCCCTGGTAGACGTCACCCGAGAACAACAGCACGGCGGGGCGCGCGTTCTCCGGGGTGAAGGGCCGGTGGTACTCCTGGAAGCGCTCGTGGTTGAGCTCCGCCAGCTCCGGCGAGATCGACATGAGGGCGCTCAGGTCGGGCGGCGTGAGGTCGCGCAACACCTCGACGAGTTCGTCGGAGTGATCGAGCAGACGGGGTTCCGACCACTTCTTGGTCGTGAGCGGGCTCTCCTCGTCCAGCGACTTCGCCGGTGACAACACGATCAACATGCCCCCGAACCTAGCGCGCCGGGCACCGTCGACCCCGGGCCGAGCGCCCTCGGTGGCAGGAGCCCGGGCGGAGATTCGGCAGGATCGCAACGAAGGGATTCCCCTGGGTCACGATCTGCCCTAGCATCCGTTGCGGTCGGTGGCACCACCTCGCGGTGGTCAGCTCGGCATCGACCATCGATCCGGACGCGTGGTGATGGGGGACCCTCTCGCGAGGGTGCGCAGCACGCGGGCGGATGGTCGCCGCACCGAGGGGCCGAGCCGCATGGAACCAGAACCGGGAGTCGTGATCGCCGAGGCCGACGTGGCCTCGATCCTGCGCGCCGTCGCCGGCGAAGCGGGGGTCGACTTCACGCGCTACCGGCCGTCGACCCTGGAGCGTCGGATCCAACGACGGGCCGCCCGGGTGCAGGCGGAGAGCGGCGTTGCGTATCTCGAACTCGTGCAACGCAGCCGCCCCGAGCGGCTCGCCCTGTTCGACGAACTCCTGATCGACGTGTCCGAGTTCTTCCGGGACGAGGCGGTGTTCACGGCCCTCGAGGAGCGGGTGCTCCCCGCCCTCGTCGAGCACGCGGCCGAACAGTCCGGGGCGCTACGCCTGTGGTCGGCGGCCTGCGCCACCGGCGAGGAGCCCTACTCGCTCGCCATGTTGGCGACCGAGACGGCGGAGCGTCTCGGCGTGGCCGACCTGCGCATCCAGATCTTCGCCAGCGACGTCAACGCCAGCGCCCTCAACAAGGCCTCGAGCGGGATCTACAGCGCCGAGGAGGTCGCCGGGGTCGGGCCGGCGAGGCTGGAGCGGCACTTCACGCCGTTGCCCTCGGGGCATCGCGTCGACCCCGACCTGCGGTCGCTCGTCACGTTCACCCGTCACGACCTGCTGGTCGATCCGGGGTTCACCCGCCTCGACCTCGTCTCGTGCCGCAACGTGCTGATCTACCTCGAGCAGCCGGCCCAGCAGACCGTGCTCCGCAACGTCACCAGCGGGTTGCGGGTCGGGGGCACGCTCGTGCTCGGCGCCTCGGAGGACCTCGGCGAGCTGGCGGTCGACTTCGACGTCGACGATCGCGCCAACCGTCGATTCACCAAACGCCGCACCGACGCCGCCAAGGCGGCGATGCGCACGGCGATGGCCGAGCGTCGCGCCTCGACGCCGGGCGCCGGTGCGGTCGCCACCCTGCCCGACCAGCGGCTGCTGCGCGCCTACGACGCCATCCTCGACGACTACTTCGGGGCCGGGGTGCTCCTCGGCGAACAACGCGAGCTCGTCCACACCTTCGGCACGGCCACCTCGTGGCTGCGCCAGCCGGGCGGCCGTCCGACCCTCGACATCCTGCAGCTGGTCGACGACCCGGCCCTGCGCATGGCGATGTCGTCGATGCTCCGGGAGCTGCGCGAGCGGCCCGACGCCGCCACCAGCCGACCGGTGTTGCTCGACGGTCCCGACGGTCCGATGTCGGCCGACCTGGTGGGGCGGGCCATCGACATCGGCGGCGCGGCCTACCACCTGCTCCACGCCGTGCCGTCCACGGTGCTGCGGGTGCCGAGCGGCGTGCGCGAGCCGACACCGGACGGCGACGCCCTCGCCCGCGACGCCGACGTCGAGTTCCTGCGCGACAGCCTGCAGTCGGCGATCGACGAGCTCGAGCGGTCCAACGCCGATCTCGCCGCCAGCAACGAGGAGCTGGTGGCTGCCAACGAGGAACTCCAGTCGGCCAACGAGGAGCTGTCGTCGGTCAACGAGGAGCTGCGATCGCTCAACGACGAGCACCAGGTGCGGCTCCACGAGGTCTCGGAGGTGTCGGCCGACCTCGACCAGCTGCTGAGCGACATCGACCTCGGCGTCCTGTTCCTCGACGCCGAGCTGACGATCCGGCGGGCGAGCGACACCGCCCGACGGTTCTTCCGGCTCCGTCCCGACGACGTCCACCGGCCCCTCGCCGAGGTCGTCACCCACCTCGACATGCCCGATCTCGTCACCGTCGCGGAACGGGTGATGGACACGGGCGACACCTTCCGCTCCCGCGTCGGCCACCTCGCCGACCGATCGATGAGCCTCGGCATCGCGATCTCCCGGTTCTCGGTGGGCGACGTGCCCGGCGGGCTCCTGATCACCGTGGCCGACCTGACGCCGCTCGTGTCGATGGAGACGAACCAGACCCGGTTCATCCGCCTGCTCAACCGCGGACCGGTCGCCCTGTTCGCCAAGGATCCGGCCGGCCGGTTCTGGTTCAAGAACCGGCTGGCGGAAGCCTTCAGCGGCCCGGGGCTCGGCAGCACCACCCACGACAGCTACTCCGAGG
>JBPEXC010000331.1:0-2849 GCA_052032035.1 Acidimicrobiales bacterium
GCGCCGACCTGTGCGACGTCGACGCCGTGCGGGTGCTGGTCGACGAGGGCCCCGAGCGGGTGACCGAGCTGATCGCGATGGGCGCGGTGTTCGACCGGCTCGAGGGCGGCGCCTACTCCCTGGCCACCGAAGGCGGTCACTCCCAGCCGCGGATCCTCCACGCGAAAGGCGCAGCCACCGGGGCCGAGATCGAGCGAGCCCTCGTCGTGGCCGTGCACGACACCGCCGCCACCCTCGTCGAGCACGCCTTCGTGGACGGTCTGATCGTCGACACCGATGCCGAGGGCAACCGGGCGTGTGGCGGCATCACCTACTCCGACGAGGACGGCGGGCGGCACCGGATCGAGGCCGACAACGTGCTCCTGGCGGCCGGTGGCGCCGGCCAGCTCTACGCCCTCACCACCAATCCCCACGCCGCCACCGGCGACGGCATCGCCATGGCGCTGGCGGCGGGCGCCACCCTCGCCGATGTCGAGTTCACCCAGTTCCACCCGACGGCGCTGGCGATCGACTCGATGCCCCGGCCCCTGCTGAGCGAGGCGCTCCGGGGACACGGTGCCCTGTTGCGCAACCCCGACGGCGAGCGCTTCGTCGACGAGCTCCAACCCCGCGACATCGTCTCGCGGGCGGTCATGCACCAGATGCTCACCTTCGGCACCGACCACGCGTTCCTCGACGCCCGCCCGATCCACGACTTCGCCGTTCGCTTCCCGACGATCATGGCGTCGCTGGCCGAGGTCGGCCTCGATCCGACCATCGACCTCCTCCCGATCGCGCCGGCCGCCCACTACACCTGCGGCGGCATCCTCACCGACCTCGACGGTGCCTCGACCCTGCCGGGTCTCTGGGCCGCCGGCGAGGTGGCGTGCAGCGGCGTGCACGGCGCGAACCGATTGGCCTCCAACTCCCTCCTCGAGGGCATGGTGTTCGGCCCTCGCGCAGTCGACGCCCTCGCCGCCGGCCGGCGTGGCCCGGCCCCGACCGGGGCGATGCGCACCGCCCTCGGCGTCGCCGACGGTGCACCCGCGGCCCGGGTGGGCGGTCGTGCGATCGACACCCCAGACCTGCCCCGCTGGGGCGGTGGCGGCGACCCGGCCGAGGTCCGCCGGGGCGTGCAGCAGGCGATGACCCGAGGGGCCGGCGTGCTGCGGACGGCCGACACCCTGGCCGAGACGATGCGAACCCTCGACCAGCTCGCCGGTCAGGTGCCGGGCGACGACCCGTCGCCGGCCTGGATCGAGGTCCGCAACCTGGTCGTGCTCGGCCGGGCCGCCACCGCCGCCGCGGCCAGCCGCACCGAGAGCCGGGGCGCCCACACTCGCGAAGACCACCCCGATCGCGACGAAAGCTGGCTCGTCCGCCAGCTGATGACCCTACGATCGTCGTGATGCGTCACGACCTCGACCCGCCGCTGGCCGACATCCGCTTCCTGGTGGAGCGGGCGCTCGCCGAGGACCTCACGCCGTTCGGCGACCTCACCTCGTCGCTGCTCGACCCGACGCTCACCGCGACCGCCGAGTTCCGGGTCCGCCAGGCCGGGGTGATCGCCGGCACGCGCTGCGTCGAGGAGACCTTCGCCGCCATCGACCCGACGCTCGCCGTCGAGTGGTCCCACACCGACGGCGCCCGGGTCGAGGCCGGCACCGTGATCGGCGTCGCCACCGGGCCCTTCGCCCGCATGCTCACCGCCGAACGCACGGCCCTCAACTTCCTGTCGCATCTGTCGGGGGTCGCCACCCACGCCGCCGAGTGGGTCGACATCGCCGCCGGGCGCGTGATCGTATGGGACACCCGCAAGACCACCCCCGGCTACCGCTCCCTGCAGAAAGCGGCCGTGCGCGCCGGCGGCGCCGCCAACCACCGCGGCAACCTCAGCGACTGGTTGATGCTGAAGGACAACCATCTGATCGGCCTGTCGATCACCGAGGCCGTCGGTCGGGCGCGGTCGCTGTGGCCGGGCCGCACGATCCACGTCGAGGTCGAACGGGCCGAACAGCTCGACGAGGCGATCGACGCCGCCGCCGACATCCTGCTGCTCGACAACTTCTCGCCCGACGAGCTCCCCGCCCTGGTGGCCCGAGCCGAGGAACGGGCGGCCGCCAACGGTCGACCGCGGCCCCTGCTCGAGGCGTCGGGCGGGATCACGATCGACACCCTCGACGCCTACGCCGCCACCGGGGTCGACCTCGTGTCGTCGGGCTCGCTCACCAACTCCGCACCCGTGCTCGACATCGGACTCGATGTCGTCCCCAACTCCTGAAGGTTCCCGGTATGACCGACGAAACCGCAGCATCCACCGAGACCGAGACCGAGACCGCCGCACCGAAGCCGATCCCGTACCGGTTCGAGCCGACGACGACCACCGACGCCATCCGCAACGGCTACGAGGCGATCGAGGACGGCGCCGAGACCGGCGACCGGGTGACGATCGCCGGTCGCCTCATGCTGCGCCGGGTCCAGGGCAAGCTCGCCTTCGGTGTGCTCCAGGACGGTGGCGGCCGCATCCAGCTCTTCGCCCCCGGGAAGGTCACCCCCGACTTCGCCGAGTTCTCCGGCCTCAGCATCGGCACCTGGATCGGCGTCGCCGGCGAGGTGATGAAGACCCGCAAGGGCGAGCTGTCGGTGAAGGTCGAGGAGTGGAGCGTGCTCGCTCGCCCCGAGCGCCCGTTCCCCGACAAGTTCCACGGCATCAGCGACCAGGACCTGCGCTACCGCCAGCGCTACCTCGACCTGTGGGTGACCGAGGAGAGCCGGGACACCTTCGTGCTGCGGTCCCGCGCCATCTCCCTGATGCGGCGCTGGCTCGAGGACCGCGGCTTCATGGAGGTGGAGACCCCGGTGTTCCACCC
>JBPEXC010000332.1:0-1832 GCA_052032035.1 Acidimicrobiales bacterium
GTGCCGTTCTCCAAGCCGATCGGACGCACCCGCGACGTCATCGAGATCTGCGAGAAGGTCTGGAGCGGCCAGAAGGTCGAGCACGACGGGCGCGACATCAGCCTGCCCCTCGACGGCGGCACCGGTCTGGGCAAGCCGCTCAAGTTCATGAACAAGCCGCCGTCGGAGCGGATCCCGATCGCGATCGCCTCGATCGGTCCGAAGAACGTCGAGGTCACCGCCCAGCTGGCCGACCTGTGGCAGACCATCCACTTCGTGCCCGACCGCTTCGAGCAGGTCTGGGGTGAATCGCTCGAGGCCGGCCGGGCCAAGCGCGACCCCGAGCGCGGCCCGCTCGAGATCCTGGCCGGCGGGTTCGTGGCCATCGGCGACGGCCCCCACATCCAGGAGGCCCGCATGGCGGCCCGAGGTCTGATCGGCTTCTACGTCGGCGGCATGGGCGCCAAGGGCAAGAACTTCTACAACGACCTGTTCAAGCGCTACGGCTGGGTCGAGGAGGCCGAGAAGATCCAGGATCTGTTCCTCGGTGGCCAGCGTAACGAGGCCTACGAGGCCGTGCCCGACGAGTACATCGAACTCTCCGCCCTGATCGGCGACGAGGACCACGTCAAGGCCCGTCTGGCGAAGTTCAAGGAGGTGGGGGTCACCCACCTCAACGTCAACCCGGTCGGCCCCGACCCGCTCGGCACGATCGAGAAGCTGAAGGACTGGGTCAGCTGACGCCGACCCGCCGCCGTCGGCTCAGTCGGCGGCGGCGGTGGCGACCTCGATGCGGTCCTGGCGCCACTCCTTGGCGGCGGCCAGGGCCGTCTCCGAGGCCATCATGATCTCGTCGGGGCTGAAGGCGTGGGCCGGGTAGCAGGCCACGCCGGCCCACAGCGTGAGCCCACCCTGGGCCGACAGCAGGTGACGGCGGATGCGCTCGACGGTCCAGATCGCGCCGTTCTCGGGGGTGTCCTCGAGGAGCAGGGCGAAGAACCCGTTGCGGAGCCGGCACGCCGTGTCGGCCTCTCGCAGGGTGACACGGATGCTCTCGGCCACGGTCTCGGCGTCGGCGGCGGTCGGGTTGCCCGACTGCAGACCGTCGACCACGTCGAGCAGCACGACGGCGACCGGACGCAGATGGCGGCGGGCGGCGGCGACCCGGGAGTCGAGCGCCACCTGGAAGAAGCTCTCACTGAAGAGTCCGGTGCTCGGGTCGGTGAGGCTGTCGACGGGAGCGCTGTTGTACTCCACGCCCTCCTCGGCCTCGGCCAGTTCGTCGAGCTCGGCCCGGAGCGCCTGCTCGGTGTCCTCGGCCTCGGCCCGGACCGCACGCAGCTCGTCCTCGACGAGGCGCTGCACGGCCGACTGCTCGGAGAGCTGCTGGCCGAGCCGCAGCCCGCTGACGCCGGCGGCCAACGCCAAGAGGCCAGCGACGGCACCGAAGCTGGGGACGTCGATGGCCCAGGCGATCAGACCGGCGACGAGGCCGAGCAGACCGATCGCCAGTCCAGGAAGGGCAACGCGAGCATTCATCGCAGTCTCCATCGGCTGCTCGGGCGGGAACTGAAGCACTCTGGCTCCGGCGTTCCGGCGGCGGGAGCCGGAACGCCGTCGACCAGGATAGATGCTCAGGCCACCTGGGCGGAGCGGTGGCTCTCGACGAGGGCGCGAATGTCGTCGATGATCGTGCCGAGGTCGAAGTCCTTCGGCGTGTAGACGGCGCTGGCACCCTTGCCGAGCAGCACCGGACGGTCTTCCTCGGGGATGATCCCACCCACGACCACCGGGGCGTCGACGCCGAGGGCGCGGAGCCGCTGGATGGTCTCGGGCACGATCTCGAGGTGGCT
>JBPEXC010000333.1:0-9739 GCA_052032035.1 Acidimicrobiales bacterium
CGTCGACCCGCTCGAGTCGAGCCGTACCGAGGGCGGCGACTGCGGCCTCGGTGGTCACGTCGGTCACCGTCGCCCCCTCGACGGCGCGGCTCAGCGTGGCGAGGGCCGCGCCGCTGGTGACGACGGCGTCGTAGGTGCCCCGACGAGCCAGGAAGACGGCGTAGGCCGGCGAGGCGACGGTGGCGGTGTCGACGGTGGCGTCGAAGGACCGCTGCCAGCTGGCGAGCTCGCCGCCGAGGTCGTTGGTAGCGAAGTCGGCACGGCCGAGCTCGGCGGCGACGAACCAGCCGTAGCTCTCGAGACCGACGCTCGTCGTGCGAGGGTCGAGACCGAGATCGAGGCCGAGCCCGGGGTCGGCGAGGCAGGTGAACGAGACCTGGTCGTCGCAGTCGGCGGCGGTGACGGCCGTGGCGAGGATCACCAACGGGCTGTGGGCGATCGGTCCGGAGCCGTCGGCGAGGTCGGTGCGCACCGTCGGCGCCTCGGCGGCCGCGAACCAGACCGGCGACGTCACCCAGAGCCCGTCGAGCTCCTCACCGGCGGCGAGGCGGTCGGCGAGGGTGCCGGGGGCGACGACCTCGACCCGGTCGCCGTAGGTCGCCGCACAGGCCACCTCGAGGGCGGGCTCGCACCACACCGGCCCGTCGCCACCGGCGGAGAGCACGGGATCGCCGTCGAGGGCACGACGCACGACGATCGCGCCCCCGACGAGCACGAGGGCCACGACCAGGGCAACGACTCGACGAATCACCCGGCCAGTGTGCCATCGGTCCGGCCACCAGCCGACGACGCCCCCAGCTGCCACACTCCGTCGATGACCGATCGTTCAGGACCCGTGCGTCGGGCCAGCACCACCCCCTCGTGGGCCGGCGACCGAGCCCGGGCCCGGGCTGTCGAGCTCGCGGACGCCTTCCTGGCTACGCCCACCCTCGAGGCCGTGCGGGCCCGCGTCGAGGCGCTGGTCGCCGAGGCCGACGACGACCACGATCGCCGCTGCCTCCAGCTCAACCCGGCGACCAACACGATGAGCCCGCGGGCCGCCGCCCTCCTGGCCAGCGGCGTCGGCATGCGGCCGTCGCTCGGGCATCCCGGCGACAAGTACGAGATGGGGCTGGCCGCGATCGAGGAGATCGAGACGATCGCGGCCCACCTCGGGGCGACGGTGTTCGGGGCGGAGTACTGCGAGATCCGGCTCCCGTCGGGTTCGGTCGCCAACCTCGCCGGGTTCCTCGCCCTCGGCCGGCCGGGCGACGCCATCATCGTGCCGCCGGCCGCGATCGCCGGCCACGTCACCCACCATCTCGCCGGGGCCGCCGGCCTCGCCGGCTTCGAGGTGCACGAGGCGCCGATCGACCCGGAGCGCTACACGGTCGACGTCGACGGCCTCGACCGGTTGGCCGAGGAGATCGGGCCGAGCATCATCACCCTCGGCGGGTCGCTGAACCTCGCCCACCACCCGGTCGCCGATGTCCGCTCGATCGCCGACGACGTGGGCGCGTCGCTCCTGTTCGACGCCGCCCATCTCTCGGGCCCGATCGCCGGCGGGGCGTGGCCCAACCCCCTGCGGGAGGGCGCCCACCTGATGACGATGAGCACCTACAAGTCGTTGGCGGGACCACCGGCGGGCCTCGCCATCACCGACGACGCCGGGGTGGCCGAGGCCCTCGACGCCGTGGTCCACCCCGGGCTGACCGCCAACTTCGACGCCGCGAAGACCGCGGCCCTCGCCATCACCCTGGCCGACTGGGTCGACCACGGCGCCGAGTTCGCGACGGCGATGTGCGACGGCGCCGCCGCGCTCGCCGTCGGCCTCGAGCGACGAGGCGTGCCCCTGTGGTCGGCGGCGGGGCGTGCGTCCCGGTCCCACGCATTCGCCCTCGACGCCGACGCCCTCGGCGGCGGCCACCGGCTCGCCCGACACCTCGAGCGGGCCGGCCTGCTCACCTCCGCGATCGGCACTCCCGCCGGACCCGACGCCGGACTGCGGGTGTCGCCGTCGGAGCTGGTGCGGTGGGGCGCCGACGCCGACGACCTCGACGACGTCGCCGCGCTCCTCGCCGAGGCGATCGCCACCGACCCCGACGACGTGGTGGCCTTGGCCCCACGGGCGACCGAGCTGCGGGCCCGGTTCACCGAGGTGCGCTACTGCTCCTGACGGGCCGTGAATGGCGGACGTCACACAGGCGTGCAATGCTCGCGTCGTCGGTGACGGGGGACGTCGCCGGCCGAACCAAGGGGGAACCCAGTGAACGACGTCGTCGATCTCCGCGAGGAACGACCCACCATCGACGTGGGCATCGTGGGAGCCGGCATGGCCGGCCTCTACCTCATCCACAGACTCCGAGCCGACGGATGGTCGGTCAAGGCGATCGAGGCCGCCGACGACGTCGGTGGCACCTGGTACTGGAACCGCTACCCGGGCGCCCGGTGCGACATCCGCTCTCTCGACTACTCGTTCAGCTTCGACACCGAGCTCGACGAGGAGTGGACCTGGAGCGAGAAGTACGCCACCCAGCCCGAGATCCTCCGCTACCTCCAGCACGTCGCCGAGCGGTTCGATCTGCGTCGTTCGATCGAGTTCGAGACCCGCCTCGAGGACGCGGCGTGGGACGAGGCGAACGAGCGGTGGACGGTCACCACGAGCTCGGGCTCGTTCACCTGCCGCTACCTCGTGATGGCGACCGGCTGCTTGTCGGTGCCCAAGGCCCCGGACGTGCCCGGGATCGACGAGTTCGACGGCCCGGTGTACCTCACCGGCCGCTGGCCCCACGAGGGTGTCGACTTCACCGGCCGCCGCGTGGCCGTCATCGGCACCGGCTCGAGCGGCATCCAGTCGATCCCGCTGATCGCCGAGCAGGTCGAGCACCTGACCGTGTTCCAGCGCACCCCCAACTTCTCGATCCCCGCCCACAACGGCGAGGTCCCCGAACACCTCGCCGCATCGATCGCGGCCGACCGGGCCGAGTACCGCCGCCGGGCCCGGGAGGAGAGCGCGATGGGCGTGCCGGTCGACAAGACGGAGCTGCTCGCGACCCAGATGACCGCCGAGGAGCGGAACGCTCGCTACGAGGCGGCCTGGGAGGAGGGCACGCTGGCCGCCATCCTCAACGTCTCGGCCGACCAGGCGACCGATCGCCAGGCCAACGAGTACCTGGCCGAGTTCATCCGGGGCAAGATCCGCGACATCGTCGACGACCCCGACACCGCCGAACTCCTGAGCCCCCGCAACCACCCGTTCGGCACCAAGCGGCCCTGCCTCGACTCCGGCTACTACGCCACCTACAACCGGCCCAATGTCGACCTGGTCGACCTACGGTCCGAGCCGATCGAGACGGTCACCTCGACCGGGATCCGCACCGGCAACCGGACCTTCGAGTTCGACGACATCGTGCTCGCCACCGGCTTCGATGCGATGACCGGCGCCATCACCGCCGTCGACCTCACCGGCCGCGACGGCCGCCGCCTGGTCGACGAGTGGGAGGGCGGCCCGGTCAACTACCTCGGACTCGGCGTCGAGGGCTTCCCGAACTTCTTCACGATCACCGGGCCGGGCAGCCCGTCGGTGTTCACCAACATGGTCGTGTCGATCGAGCAGCACGTCGACTGGATCGCCGACACGATCGCCGACCAGCGCGACCACGGCTTCACGACGATCGAGCCGACCGAGACGGCCCAGGCCGGCTGGGTGCAGCACGTCAACGACCTCGGCGCGATCTCCCTGCTGATGGAGGCCGACTCGTGGTACGTCGGCGCCAACGTGCCCGGCAAGCCCCGCGTGATCATGCCCTACGGCGGTGGCCTGGATCGCTACCGGCGGATCTGCGACGAGGTCCGCGACCACGACCTGCTCGGCTGGCGCCGCAGCGGCCCGAACGGGGGCGCCTGCACCGACGGGGTGATCCGACGCCTCCAGCCCGACGTCGAGATCATGCTCGAGCTGATGGCGGAGATGAACCTGCCGCCGCTCCACACCCTCACGCCCGACGAGGCCCGGGGGTTCATGGACGCCCAGGCCGCGATGTCGCCGCCCGGCCCCGAGGTCGGCGAGGTGATCGACGGCACCCTGCCCGGCGCCGCCGGCGACCTCGACTACCGCCTCTACCGGCCGGCGACCGAGGGCCCCCACCCCCTCGCCGTCTACTACCACGGGGGAGGCTGGGTGCTCGGCAGCGCCACGTCCGACGATGCCTTCTGCCGTGAGCTGTGCAACGAGATCGACGCCGTCGTCGTGTCGGTCGACTACCGCCACGGCCCCGAGGCCCGCTTCCCCGCCGCCTTCGACGATGCCCGCGCTGCGCTGTGGTGGGTGGCCGAACACGCTGACGACCTCGGGGGCAACGGCACCCTGCTCGTCGCCGGCTGGAGCGCCGGCGGCAACCAGGCCGCCGTCGTCGCTCGGGCCGCCGCCGATGACCCCGAGGGCCCGGACCTCGCCGGCATGATGCTGGTCACCCCGGTGACCGACGCCGCCGCCCGCAGCGCCTCGTTCACCGAGAACGGCGACGGCTACGTGCTCACCGCCGACCTGATGGAGTGGTTCTACGACCACTCGGTCGACGAGGCCGACCGGGCCGACCCCCGCATCTCGCCGTTGCGAGGCGAGATCGCCGGGCTGCCGCCGACGGTGATCCTCACCGCCGAGTTCGACCCGCTGCGCGACGAGGGCCAGGCCTTCGCCGCCGCCCTCGAGGCCGCCGGAGTGCCGGTCACCCATGTGTTCGCCCGCGGTCTGCTCCACACCTCGGTGCATGCGGTCGGCGTGTTGCCGTCGAGCGCCCCGGTGCGGTCCGAGCTCTTCGCCGCCACCCGGGCCCTCGCCCACGCTCGTTCCACGACCCCCGCCTGAACGGAGACACCCCCATGTCCGACAGCCACGATCCCGTCGTCCTCTACGAGGTCGACGGCCCGACCGCCGTGATCACCCTGAATCGGCCCCACGCCATGAACGCCTGGACCGGTGAGATGGACGGCCTGCTGAAGGCCGCCCTCGACGAGGCGGTCAACGACCGCAACGTGGTGGGCATCGTCATCACCGGTGCCGGCCGGGCCTTCTGCGCCGGCGCCGATCTCAAGGCCCTCGACGCCCTCTCCAGCGGCGACCCCGACGAGGCCGGCGACATCGCCACCGGTGGCGGCTCGGGCAAGCCCTCGTGGGCCGACTACGACGGCGACTTCGGCGGCCGGTTCCCGATGCTGATGGAGGTCCCCAAGCCGGTGATCGCCGCCGTCAACGGCGCCGTGGCCGGCATGGCCTTCCCGCTGACGCTCTGTTGCGACCTGCGGTTCGTGTCGACCGAGGCGGTGTTCCTCACCGCCTTCGCCCAGCGCGGGTTGATCGCCGAGTGGGGTCTCAGCTGGCTCCTGACCGGCCTGGTCGGTCCCGGCCGGGCGCTCGACCTGCTGTTCACCTCGCGCAAGGTGCGGGGCGAGGAGGCCCACGCCCTCGGGCTCGCCGAGTACCTGTGTGAACCGGACCAGCTCCTGGCCGAGGCCAAGGGATACGTCGAGCGGCTGGCCGAGGGCTCGTCGCCGCTGTCGATGGCGGTGATGAAGAGCCAGGTCTACCGCCACCTCCACGACGGCCTCGGCGCGGCCGAACGCGAATCGCAGCGTCTGATGGTCGAGAGCTTCGACCACGGCGACTTCGCCGAGGGCGTGCAGTCGTTCCTCCAGAAGCGGCCGCCGAAGTTCGAACGCCTGCCGCTCGAGGACTGAGGCCGGCCCGGCCCGGCGCTGCCTGTCCGATTCAGCCTGCGGACGCCCGCAGGCCGTGCACCAGCACCTCGACGACGCCCGGGAACGCCCCGGCGTCGACGTGGTGCGCCCGGCCGGCTTCGAGGGTGACGAAACCGTGGAGGGTCGCCCGGAACGAGGCGGCCGCTTCGGGCGCGGCATCGTCGTCGAACCCCATGCCCCGCAGGCCGAGGCACAGCACGGCGTTGAGGCCCTCGGTCGCCTCGGCGAGGTCGTCGGCATCGCCTGCTGGGGGAGGGGAGAGCATCGCCGCGAACTGTCCCGGGCACTCGACGGCGAAGGCCCGGTAGGCATCGGCCATCGCGCGCACTGCGGCCTCGCCGGACACGCCGATCGCTGCGGAGCGAAGTCGGTCCGCCAGCGTGGTGGTGGCTCGCACGGCGAGGACGTGGTGGAGGTGATCGACGTTGTCGACGTAGGTGTAGAGCGCGCTCGGACGAACGGAGAGCGCAGCCGCGACCTTCGAGAGGCTCAGGGCGTGGATCCCGCCCCCGTCGACGAGCACACAGGCTGCGCCGAGGACGGCGTCGTTGTCGATGCGGATCGTCGGCATGGCGCCCATCGTAGTGCTGGATCGTTCACCGTCACAGAATTGCAAACACCTCCCCCTACACAGCATCGGGCTTGGTGAAATAGATTCAGTACCGTTCACGTTGTACCGATCGCACGCACGCGATCTCCAGATCCACGACGAAAGGATGCACTGCGATGCTCTCCCAGAACGACCCCTTCCGTGTCTTCGACGCCCTCTTCGACCAGTTGGGCACCACCCGCGCCGGCGGCGTCGCACCCATGGACGCCTATCGACGCGGCGACGACGTCTGGCTCCACCTCGACCTCCCCGGGGTGGCGAGCGACAGCATCGACATCGACGTCGAGCGCAACATGCTCACCATCACCGCCGAGCGTCGCTGGGCGCGCGAGGAAGGCGACCAGCCCTACGTCTCCGAGCGGCGCCAGGGCACGATCCGCCGCCAGGTGAGCCTGGGCGAGGGCCTGAACCTCGATGCTGTCGAGGCCGCATACCACGACGGTGTCCTCACCCTCCGGATCCCCGTCGCCGAGCAGGCCAAGCCCCGGAAGATCACCATCTCCTCGCAGGCCTTCGGCGAGCAGCCGACCATCGAGACCACGGCGAGCGACGCCGTCGACGCCTGATCGTTCCGCCCCTGCGGTCCCGCACGGACCGCACCCCGCCACGGAGAGCCCGGAGGCGAACCTTGTTCGCCTCCGGGCTTGTCCGCGTTCGGACCGCTGGGGCAGGCTGTGACCGACGGCCGACAGCCCTCGGCCGGAAATGGGGACCACGATGACCGACACCTTGACCGCTCCCGCCTCCAAGGACACCGTGCCGACCGAGGTCGACATCCTGATCGTCGGCGCCGGCATCTCCGGCATCGGCGCCGCCTATCACCTCCTGGACCAGCGCCCCGGCACGTCGTTCTGCCTGCTCGAGAACCAGGACGGTTTCGGCGGCACGTGGAAGACCCACCGCTACCCGGGCATCCGGTCCGACTCCGACCTCTTCACCTTCGGCTACCGGTTCAAGCCGTGGATGGGCGACCCGATCGCCACCGCTGACAAGATCATGGACTACCTGGCCGAGGTCATCGACGAGAACGGCATCGACCAGTACATCCACTACGGCCACCAGGTCGACACCGCCTCGTGGGACTCCGAGGCCAAGCGCTGGCTCGTGAAGGCGACCGGTCCCGACGGCCCCGTCGAGGTGTCGGCCGGGTTCGTGTGGATGTGCCAGGGCTACTACCGCCACTCCGAGGGCTACACGCCCACGTGGGACGGCATGGCCGACTTCGAGGGCGAGATCGTCCACCCGCAGACCTGGCCCGAGGGCCTCGACTACGCCGGCAAGAAGGTGGTCGTGATCGGCTCCGGGGCGACGGCGGCGACGCTGATCCCGGCGATGGCGCCCGACGTCGAGCACATCACGATGCTCCAGCGGTCGCCCACGTACTTCTTCACGGCCCGCAACTCCAACGAGCTGGCCAACAGCCTCCGCGAGATCGAGATCGATCCGATGTGGATCCACGAGATCGTGCGACGCCGCACCCTCTTCGATCAGAACGCCATCACCCACGCCGCCCGGGACTTCCCCGACCTGGTGAAGGAGGAGCTCTTCAACGGCATCAAGGAGCACCTCGGCGACGACCTGTGGGAGGAGTTGAAGCCCCACTTCACGCCGCACTACCGGCCGTGGCGGCAGCGGATCGCCTTCGTGCCCGACGGCGACCTCTTCCTGGCCCTCAAGGAGGGCAGCGCGTCGGTCGTGACCGACACGATCGACCGGTTCGTGCCCGAGGGCATCCGGCTCGACTCGGGCGAGACCCTCGAGGCCGACATCGTCGTGACCGCCACCGGCTTCGACATGAGCGTGCTGGGCGACATCACCTTCGACCTCGACGGTGAGGTGATCGACTTCGCCGACCGGGTCACCTATCGCGGTCTGATGTTCGACGGGGTGCCGAACCTGAGCTGGATCTTCGGCTACTTCCGGGCCAGCTGGACCCTGCGGGTCGACATCGTGGCCGACTTCCTCTGCCGCCTGTTCGAGCACATGGAGAAGAACGGCAACACCGTCGTGATGCCGTCGATCGACGACGGCGACGCCGCCGACATGACACTCGGGCCGTGGGTCGACCCCGAGGACTTCAACCCGGGCTACCTCACCCGCTCGATGCACCTGTTGCCCAAGCAGGGCGATCGCGACCCGTGGCGGCACTCCCAGGACTACTGGACCGAGAAGGAGACCTTGCCGCTGGTCGACCTCGACGAGCCGGGGCTCACGTACTCCTGAGCGAGCGCCCGGTGAAGGCGATCTTGTCGACTGCGGTCGGCGAGAGGACGAAGGGGTAGGCGTCGCGCGTGCCCATCGAACGATCGAGTTCGTTGAGCACCACGGTCACCTCGGCCCAGTGCGCCAGCAACTGGTCGACGTCGGGGGTGGCCACCGACACGGTGTCGAACGCGCCGAGCCCGTGGGCGGCGGCCGTCTCGGTCGTGTCGAGCACGTGGAGGTAGTGGGCGAAGCTCTCGGCGAAGTCCTCCCACGGATGCGAGGCGGCGTAGAAGCTCACGTGGTCCTCCTGCCACGACCCGTCGTCGACGCCGGCGTAGTGGGCGTCGAGGGCCTCGCCGTAGTCCGCGCGCTCGTCGCCGAACCGGTCGCGGACCTCGTCGAAGCCGAGGCCGAAGCCGACGGTCGCCTGCCAGTACCAGTGCCCGAGCTCGTGGCGGACGTGGCCGAGCGGGGTGCGGTAGGGCTCGCCGAGGGAGGTCCGGACGCTCTCCCGCTCCGACGGATCGGCCTCGGCCAGGTCGAGGGTGATCAGGCCGTCGGCGTGCCCGATCGTCACCGGGTCCTCGGCGGTCCCGGCCCGGAGCTCGAACCGCAGGGGCGGTGCGACGACCGCCGGGTCGACCCGGTGGGCCAACAGCTGCCGGATCGTGCGGCGCTTGGCGCGCTGGAACGGCACCCGGAGCTCATCGTCGGGATCGTGGTCGGTGTCGAGCCCGCACGAGCGGCACCAGGCCTGCCCCGCCGCCGGTGACGGCTCGGCGGCGGGCCAGTTGCAGTCGTCGACCGACCCCCGGGCGGCGCAGGGCACCCGGTCGCCGAGCTCGACGATCTGGTCGAGGTCGGGGTCGTAGAGGAGCTCGAGGTCGCACGATTCGCAGGCCACGTTGCCGAAGAACACCGGCGCAGCGCAGCCGGGGCACGAGAAGGTTCGCATGGCGCAGGTCTGTACCCAACGGCGTGCGATCATGAACCTGTGATCTCGGAGACGACCCCGCCCGGCGCCCGGCTCGGCGACCTGCCCAGCCCGGTGGCGCTCGTGCTGTCGGGCGGCGGCGCCTACGGGGCGGCCCAGGTCGGGCAGCTGCGGGCCCTGGCCGAGTGCGGCTTCGCCCCCGATCTGGTGGTCGGCACCTCGGTCGGGGCACTGCACGGCGCGATGGTCGCCCG
>JBPEXC010000334.1:0-6581 GCA_052032035.1 Acidimicrobiales bacterium
GCCCTGCCCCTCGGCCTCTTCGATGAAGTCGATCGTCCGCTCGGTGATGAACGTCGTCGAGTGGAGCTCGGGCCCGTAGGTCGGCTGGAACACCTGCCAGTAGTGCTCGGAGCGCCGGGCCGCCGGCGAGTCCGGGGCGTAGGGCACGACGAGGTCCTCGTAGCGGCCGCCCTTGTCGAGCGCCCACTGCAGGTGGTGGCCCGAGATGACGGCGCCGTGGTCGATCGACAGCTCGATCCGGTCGAAGCCGTAGAAGTCGTCGGGGTCGGGCGGCAGGTCGGCGTGGTAGCGCTCGGCGTCCTCGACGTTGTCCCACCCCTCGGGCCACGGGTCGGCGGCGACCGGGTGCTCGCCGACGGAGAACACGGCGTTGCGGCTCATGCCGTGCTGCAGGTGGCTCTTGCCGATCAGGGCGGTGCGCCACCCGGCCGAGCGGAACGCCCGCACGAAGGTGTTGGCCCCCCACTCGAGCGAGCGGTCGTTGAACACCACGCCGTGGGCGGTCGGCATCCGGCCGGTGATCAGGGTCGATCGGTTGGGCATGCACACCGGGTTGGCCACCCAGGCGTTGTCGAACACGGTGCCCCGCGCCGCCAGGGCGTCGAGGTGGGGGGTGCGCACCACGTCGTTGCCGGCGAACCCGACGTGATCGGCCCGCTGCTGATCGGTGATGACGACGAGGATGTTGGGGCGACGCGGCGCGTCGTCACGGCTGGTCATCGCGGCAGCCTGACACCCCGGACGAGGGTGTCGCAAGGCAGTGACAGAAGTGGCGAGACGCCACCGCCGTGACCTCGGGGTTCGCGAAACCCCTGGTCAGCGCTACGGGCGTAGCGGATTGGCGGTGGCGAGGTGTCACCGCGATAGATTCGGGCTTCGAAACGATTCGAGACACAATGACCGATACTCTCCCGCAATCCGGCCCGCCGACCGACGCTGAGGCGCCGGCGCCGACCAACGGGCCGTTCAGTTCGCTCGCCAATCGCGACTACCGGATGCTCTGGTACGCCGGGCTGTTCTCCTTCCTCAGCGTGCAGGGCCAGCTCGTCCTGCGCGGCATCCTCGCCTGGGACCTCACCGAGAGCGACTCCGCGCTCGGCGTCGTCTACCTCGTGTTCGGCGCGGCGATGCTCGTCGCCACCCCGATCGGCGGCGTGGCGGCCGACCGCATCTCGAAGCGCACGATCCTGATCGGCTGCCAGGTGGCGCTGTTCACCGTGGCGCTCACGATGGGCATCCTCGTGCTGAGCGACGCCGTCCGGTTCTGGATGCTGCCGATCGCCTCGGGCGTGCAGGGCGTGGCGTTCGCCTTCTTCGCCCCCAGCCGCATGGCCTTCACCGCCGAGCTCGTCGGTCGCGCCCAGATCGGCAACGCGATCAGCCTCAGCGTGCTGTCGATGAACGGCACCCGCGTCTTCGCCCCGTTCCTGGCCGGTCTCCTCGCCGGCGTCGCCACGGTCGGCATCGGCGGCACCTACCTGATCTCGGCCACCATCTCGGCCCTGGCGCTCGTGTTCCTGCTGCGGACCCCGGCGACCGCCCCCGCCACGGCGGCGGCGATGGCGACGGCCGCCCACCCTCCCCACGGCCACCCCGCCCCCGAACCGCGGGGCCCGTTCGACGACATCGTGGCCGGGCTGCGCTACGTGAAGGACACCCCGGCGGTGGCCCGCATCGTGCTCGCCTCGTTCTTCGTGATCATGTTCGGCTTCAACTACGTGGCCTTCCTCCCCTCGATGGTGGCCGACACCTTCGAGCTGAGCGACGTCTACCTCGGCCTGGCGATGGCGGCGTCGGCCATCGGCGCCGTCGCAACCGCCCTGCCCACCGCCAAGCTGGCCGACGGCCCCTCGGCCCACCGGCTGATGGTGATCTCCGGCTTCGTCTTCGGCGGCGCCGTGTTCGCACTGGCCTTCGCCCCGAGTTACGTCGCCGCCCTCGTGGTGCTGCTGATCGTCGGCGGCGCCACCGCGATGTTCCAGTCGCTGTCGAACACGATCGCCCTCACCACCTCGAGCGAGGACATGGCCGGCCGGGTGCAGTCGCTGCTGATGCTGTCGTTCGCCGGGTTCGGCATCGCCGCCGGCCCCCTCGGGCTGTTGGCCGAGTCGATCGGCCGTCGCCCGGCGATCGCCGTGATGGGCGCTGTCACCATGATCGCGATGGTCGGCTACGTCGTGGCCGAGGCCCGAGCCCGGGTGGCCGACGAGCAGCGTGCCGCCGCCGACGTGGCCGAGCCGGTGCCGGCCGCAGCGGCGGTCAGCTTCTCCGCCGGTGGCGGGGGCTCCTGACCGCCTGACAGGACCGCCCGACCGGACCGGATGACCGAGCCGGCTACAGGCCGAGGCCGGGGAGACCGGGGATCAGCGGGGGCTGGGTCGTCGTCGGCGAGCCACTCCCGCCGTTGGTGCCGAACAGGTCGTCGAGGACGTCGTCGAGCACGTCGTCGGCCAACGGATCGAGCACCGGGTCGAGGATCGGGTCGGTGACCCCCTCGGTCAACGGATCGAGCACGTCGTCGACGAGCGGATCGGTCAACGGGTCGAGCGGATCGAGGATCGGGTCGAGCACGTCGTCGATCACCGGGTCGAGGATGTCGTCGAGCACGGGATCGAGCACCGGGTCGAGCACGCCGCCGGCGGAGGTGGGCGGGACCTCGGGGCCGGCCGGCACCGTCGTCGAGGGCGTGGGGCTGGGACCCGACGGGGGCGCACCGGGCACGGTGGTCGACGGCGAGCGCTCGTCGCCGCCGCCGGGCTCCCCGGCAACGTCGCCGTCGAGCTCGTCCTGCCCGCGGTGGTCGTCCAGCGCGGTCTCCCCGTCGATCGTGACCTCGTCGTCGGTCTCGCTGTCGCTCGCGGTGTCGCCGTCGGCGCCGACCGTCGCGTCGGGGTCGCCGGGGGTGGCCGTCACGGTGACCGTCTCGTCGCCGAAGAAGGCGAGGCCGTCGGGCATGGCGCCGATGCCGTTGACGGCGCCGAACAGGGTGGCGGCCACGGCGAACACGCCGCCGAGCGCCGCCCCGGCGAGCGAGGTGAGGCCGCCGGCGCCGAACGAGCCGGCGAGGAGGCGACCGACCTCGGGCACCTGCGACAGCGTGCCGGTGCGGTGGCCGCCGGTGGCGTCGCTGAGCGAGGCCTGCAGCATGGCCCGCACCATGTCGGGGTCGAACTGGGTGCCCGAACACGCCACCAGCTCGCGGCGGGCGGTCTCGGCGCTCATCGGCGCCTTGTAGGACCGGCGCGACGTGATGACGTCGTAGGCGTCGGCCACGGCGACGATGCGGCCGGCGAGGCTGATGTCGGCGCCGGCCAGCTTGGCCGGGTAGCCGGTGCCGTCCCACCGCTCGTGGTGCTGGCTGGTGGCGAAGCGCCAGTCGCCGAGCCAGTCGGCGAGGGGCGCCACGTAGTCCTCGCCGGCGGCCGGGTGGTTCGAGAGGATCTTCCACTCGTCGTCGGTGGGGCGGCCGTCCTTGTTGAGGATCTCCGCCGGCACCGACAGCTTGCCGATGTCGTGGAGCAGGGCCGACCACGACAGCAGGTTGCGGTCGTGCTCCGACAGTCCGAGCTGGTGGCCGATCATGTCGCTGTAGGCCCGCACCCGTTCGGTGTGGCCGCGGGTGAGCCGCTCGTGGCGGCCCAACAGGGTGACGAGCTCGATCGCCTGCTCGGCGGCCTCGTTCACGTCGCTGCTGAGACCGTTGGTCCGGGCCTCGTCGAGTCGCTCGGTGAGCTTGCGGACCGTGCCGGCCCGCAGCGCCACCTTGAAGCGCGAGGGGGCCTGGTCGGGGAACGTGAGCGACAGGCCCAGCAGGGTGGCGAGGGGGAGGAGGCGACGCCCGACCCGGTCGGCGGCGTGGGCGGTGAGCATCGCCAGGGGCAACGCCTGCAGCACGAACACCGGCGCCGCCCAGCCGCCCTCGACCTGCCAGAAGCGGGGGGCGACGGCCTGCACCGCCAGCCAGGCCACGACCAGGGGCGCCACGAACAGTGCCACCCGCACGAGGCGGGCGAGCCCGGGTGCCGCTCGCCAGGAGCCTGCGTTCGATTCGTCTGCGCCGCGGGTGGGACCTGCCACTGCTGGTCCTTCGACCTTCGAACGGTCCCCCTTGAGCGCGAACTGGTTGCAGCCTGACCAGGGGGAACATCCACCCGTCGCGTCCCCCGACGGCATGGGTCCGGCGGCCCAGACCGGCAGCCCGGACCGGTGGCCCAGACCGGCGGGCGGTCAGAAGGTGATGACGTTGCGGGCGATCGTGCCCGTGCGCATCTCGGCGAAGCCGTCGTTGATCTCGTCGAGGGTGATCGTGTTCGACACCATCGAGTCGAGATCGAGGCGGCCGCTCAGGTACATGTCGACGTAGCGCGGCATGTCGGTGCGGAACTGGTTCGACCCCATGTTGGAGCCGGTCAGCTTCTTCTCGTAGAGGAGGTCGGCGCCGTGCACCTCGACCGTGGTGCCCACCGGGATCATGCCGATCACCGTGGCCTGCCCGCCGTTGGCGAGCATCTCGAACGCCTGCTCGGCGGTGGCCTTGAGCCCGACGGCCTCGAAGCTGTTGTGGACGCCGCCGCTGGTGAGGTCCTTCACGGCGGCCACCGGGTCGTCCTTGGAGGCGTCGACCACGTGGGTGGCGCCCATCGACTGGGCCATCTCCAGCTTCGAGCCGACCATGTCGACGGCGATGATCCGGTTGGCCCCGGCGATGCGGGCGCCCTGCACCGCCGACAGCCCGATGCCGCCACAGCCGATGACGGCCACGGTGCTGCCCGGCTCGACCTTGGCGGTGCGGAACACGGCACCGAGGCCGGTGGTGACACCGCACCCGATCAGGGCCGCCTTGTCGAGGGGCATGTCGCGATCGATCTTCACCAGCCCGTGCTCGTGCACCAGCATCATCTCGGCGAAGCTCGCCAGGTTGAACGCCCCGTGCACCACCTCGCCGTCGCCACGGCTGAGCCGCGGCGTCTCGTCGGCGCCGCGCACCAGCTCGGTGCGCTTGTTGACGCACAGGCTCGGATGGGCCGACAGGCACTGCTCGCAGTGGCCGCAGAACTGCGACAGGCACGTGATCACGTGGTCGCCGGGCTGCACGTAGGTGACCATCGAACCGACCGCCTCGACCACGCCGGCAGACTCGTGCCCCATCGCTGCTGGCAGCGGGTGGGGGTAGAGGGCGTCCATGAAGTGGAGGTCGCTGTGGCACAGGCCGGCGGCGCCGGTGCGGATCAGGACCTCACGGGGACCGGGTTCGGCCACCTCGATGTCCTCGATGTCGAGCTGTCCGGGAGCGCTGTTGAGAATGGCGGCCTTCATGAGCCGTCAGTCTTGCACTCCTCGGTGGTGGCAACCATCTCGTCGATGGCGTCGACGAAGCGCTCGAGGAAGGCGGCCAGCTGGGCCTCCTCGCCGTCGAAGTGATCGAGGATCTCGGCCAGGCCCCGGTGGATCCGGGCGGCGAGCAGCTCGTTGCGGCGCTGGCCGGCGTCGGTGGCCGACACCCGCACCGTGCGCTGGTCGTCGTCGTCCTTCTCCCGCTGCACGAGCCCTTCCTCCACGAGGCAGGCGACCGCCCGGGTGGTGGACGCGGGGGTGATGCGCAGCGCGTCGGCGAGCTCGCCCATCCGCATCGGACCCTGGAGGCACAGCACCGACAGGGCGTCGGCGAGGGCCATGTCGAGGCCGGGTTCGTCGTCGGCGGAACCGTAGAAGAGGTCCTTGATCTTGCGGGCCGACGCACCCCGGCGGATCTCTCGCCACGCACGGCCGACCCGGAGACGGAGCTCGAAGTCGGCGGCGGTGCCGATGTCGGGGGCGGTCGAAGTCATCTCGACAGTGTGGCGGCCAGATGGTCGCATGTCACAATCCGTGACGGTTGACCGGGGGACACGGGGCCGTTCGGCCTAGGCCGACCCGGGTGCCGCACCCTCGTCGGCGGCCCACGCCGCCTGGGCTTCGGCGGCCAGCACCCGGACCGGAACGGCGGTGGCGGCGGCGATCGCGGCGAGGTCGTCGAACTCGGGTTTGGCGCCGTGGGGGCCGATCTTCACGCCGACCTCGTGGCCGCGCACGCGCACCGTGGCGAAGGTGCGGGGGAGGGCTCGCCGCTGCACCCGCTCGATCCGCACCCCGAGGCTGCCGGTCTGGGCGAGGAGCACCTCGGCGAGGCGGTCGGCGGCGGCGGGCTCGCAGAGCACCTTCACCTCGTGGGCGGGGCGCCCCTTCTTCATCACGATCGGCACGACCCAGGCGTCATCGGCACCGGCGGCGAGCAGGGCGTCGACGGCGGCGGCCAACACCTCGCCGGTGACGTCGTCGACGTTGGTCGCCAGCACGGTCCTGGTGGAGAGAACGGTCCGGGCGGAGAGTTCGGCGCCATCGGCTGTCGCAGCCGGGTCGACCTCGATCACGGTCACCACGTTGGGGTGGGTCTCGGGGTCGCGGACGCCGGCGCCGCGCGCGGTGGCGCCGAGCACCCCGGCCGGCAGGGCCCCCGTGCGGTCGGCGAGGGTGACGAGGAGGGCGGCGCCGGTGGGGGTGCAGGTCTCGAGGCCGACCTCGAGGGGGTGGACCGGGTGGCC
>JBPEXC010000335.1:0-8057 GCA_052032035.1 Acidimicrobiales bacterium
CCGCCCTTCGGCACTTCGGTCCGGCGCTCGGGGCAGCGCTCGGGGTGCCGCTCGTCGCCGCCCGCGGCGGCCCCCACGTCGCCCTCGTGGGAGCCGCGCTGTCAGTCGTCGGCGGGGTTCAGGACAGCTCGGCGTAGGTCGCCGTCGACCCGACCGTCGCGAACAGGGCGTCGAAGACGTGGCCCCGGTCGAACTGCAGGGCGTACGTGCGCGCCGTCGACTCGCGCTCGACGAGTTCGTCGTCGGCCATCGTCGCCACCCGGTCCAGGGCGGCGGTGAGCGCGGCCGGGTCGGCCGGTGGGACGACGAGCGCGGTGTCCCCCACCGCCTCGGGGATGCCCCCGGTCGGGGTGGTGATCACCGGCCCGCCGCCGGCGAGCATCTTCTCGACCAGCGCGATGCCGAACGTCTCGACGAACTCCGGACGAGGCTTCGACGCCAGCACGTAGGCGCCGGCGCCCGCCATCAACGACCGCTTCTCCTCGTCGCCCACGTCGTCGAAGAAGTCGATGCGATCCGCCACCTCGGTGGCGGCGGCGCGAGCCCGGAGCTCGTCGGCCTTGGGGCCGGTGCCGGCGATGACGAGCCGATGGGTCTCGGCGATCCTGGATGCCGCATAGGCGTCGATCAGGTCGTCGACGCCCTTGGCGTCGGTCAGCCGGCTGAGGAACAGCACGTAGCGCCCCGTCTCGAGCCCGCGGGCCACGACGGTGCGGCGCACGACCGGCGACCGCCACGCCCGTCCGCCCTCGTCGGCCGACAGCTCGGTGAAGGCCCGGGCGTCGATCGCCGGATAGGAGATGCGGACCCGCTCCTCGCAGCGGGCGGCGAAGGTGGTGCCGGACACCGCATCGACCGAGCGGGCGGCGTCGACGATGAGCTCCTTGGTGTAGGCCGACACCGCGAGACAGTGGTCGTGGGCGAGGAACGTGGCCAGGACGTGGGCGGCGGCGCCGAAGCGCTCCTCGGCCAGGCACGAGCGGACCACGTTGGTGATGTCGGAGCCCACCGCCTCGGCCATCGTCTCGACGTCGACCGGCAGGCCGGTCGACTCGGCCACCCGGAGGGCCTCCTGCACCAGCATGGCGTGGGGCATCAGGTAGAGCGAGAGCACGACCGTCGGCACCCCGTCGGTGAACAGTTCGACCAGACGTCCGACGATGCCGGCGGCGTGACGGCCGTCGGGCACCTTGTAGTCGCCCACCGGCCCGGGCCGTTCGACCGTGATGCCGGGGCTGTAGGGCAGCACCCGATCGAGCGGCTTCAGGGGCAGGCCGGAGGCCTCGAGCGCGTCGATCGGCCACGTGACGATGCGGACGTCGTCGTAGCCGCGGGTGCGGGCCACCTCGGCCAGGTTGCGGGCCTCGCCCGAGTGCCCACAGATCACCGGGTCGGCACGCACGACGATCACGAGGCGCTTCGATCCACTCGGCGGGCGACCCATCACGGGGTCGAAGGGGTCGGCCGGAGGGGCGAGTGTCATCGGAGGCTCCTTTCGAGCGTGTCGAGGTCGGTGGTGAACGGGGACGACGGGGGCCGATGACGGCGACCCCAGTCGGTGGGGCGATCGGCGAGGGCGAGCCGGAGCACGCCGCCGGAGCGCAGCTCGTCGCCGCTGATCCAGGCCCGATCGAGGGGATGGTCGTCGAGGGAGGCGCCCACGACGTACTGGGGGCGATCGCTGCGATCGAGATCGCGGAGCTCGGCGGCGTCGATCACGAACGACAGGGCCGGGCCCAACGACAGTCGACACCGCCGGAAGGCCGGGGTGGAGACGAGGAAGAGGTCCTGGCCGGCGACCGGGAACAGGCCGAGCGAGGCCCACACGTACCAGCTCGACAGGCCGCCCGAGTCGTCGTTGCCCGGCAGGCCGCCGCGGCCGGTGCCGAACTGGTTGGCCAGGATCGCATGCACCACTTCGGCGGTGCGGTCCGGCCGGCCCGCGTAGTGGTAGGACCACGGCGATTCCATGTCGGGCTCGTTGTTGAGTCCCTCGAAGCGGTCGAGGGCGTAGCCGGCCTCGAGCTCCTCGCGACCCGGTGCGAGGCCACACTGACGGACCGGGTCGGCGTCGTAGCCGAAGAAGCGGTCGAGGAGTTCGACGAAGCGCTCGTCGCCACCGGCCAGTTCGATCCTGGCCGCCATGTCGTGGAGCAGGCGGAACGAGTAGTTCCAGCGGCCGCCCTCGTAGAAGGCCGAGTCGACCAGCAGGCCGGTGGTCGGATCGAAGGCGTTGCGCCAGCCGCCGGCCAGGCCGTCGAGCTGATCGGCCAGCGCCTTGTCGCCGATGCGACGGGCCACGCGGGCGGTGCAGTGGTAGCCGGCGGCCAGGTCGAGGGTGTGGGTGACCGGGTGGGCCACCCCCTTCTCGAGGTAGTCCTCGCCGTAGGAGCGCCGCAGGTCGCCGTGGAGCAGCACCAACGCCGACTCCCAGTCGACGCCGCGCAGGCCGGCCGCCTGGGCGTCGGCCAGGAAGGTGTGGGCCAGGGCCGAGCCCTGCCGGAAGAACCGGTCCGAACCCCGCGCCATCCGGTAGCCGATCGGGAAGTTCCCCTCCTCGGCGCACACGTGCAACAGGGCCTGCACCAGCTCGGCGGCCCGCTCGGGGGCGAGCGTGGTGAGCAGCGGGAGCTGCGTCTTGTAGATGTCCCACATCGTCGCCAGGTCGAACACCCACGGTCCGTTGCCGGGCCAGAACGGGCTCTCGTCGGGGGCGAAGCAGGGTTTGATGAACGAGTGGTAGACGGCGGTGGCGAAGATCTGCTGTTGGTCCTCGGAGCCGCCCTCGGTGTCGATGCGGTCGAAGACCGCGTTCCACGCCGCCGCCGTGGCGTCGCGTCGGGCGTCGAAGGCCGGGCCCGGCGTCTCGGTGTCGGCCGCCAGGTTGGCCCATGCCTGTTCGGGTCCCCGCAGGGAGAACCCGATCCGCACCTCGACCGCCTCGTTCGATTCGGTGGGGCCCCGGAACAGGAGTCCGAAGGGTCGCAGCGTGGTCGGCCGGATCGAGTCGAACTCGAGCCGGGTCGACCCCGCCATCAGGCGTCGGTCATACCAGAGCATCGGGCGCCACTCGGGGTGGTCGCACTCGACGGCGATCGACAGCGGCACGCCCTCGACCACGAGCGTTCCCTCCGCTCGTCCGTGGCCGAGGGAGGCCAGCTGCGCTCGCACGGGGATCGTCTCCCCGTGATCGATGGCGAGACCGCCGAGCGAGAAGTCGAGCACCACCCGGGCGTCGTCGCTCGCCGGGTAGCGATAGCGGTGCACCGCCGACTTCGGCCCCACGGTCAGCTCGCAGGCGACGCCCGATGCGAGCGTGCCGGCGTAGTAGCCGGGCTCGGCGGCCTCGTCGCTGAGCGCCCAGCGAGTGCCGAGGTCGTCGAGCGGGCCGAGCATCGGGGTGACCCGGAAGTAGTTGTAGTACTTCCGGATGGCGCCGGTGCCGGACTGCTGGAAGTGGGTGAACCCCGAGGCGGTGTGGTCGGCGTAGAGGGCCGGCGGCACGCCCTCGGTGTTGCGGTCGTAGCGCCCGTAGCCGGTGGGGTAGGCGCCCGAATAGGCACACGCCGACACCATGCCGAGGGGCGAGCACGCGCCCGGATGGGTGTTGCCCACCTGTGGCTTGGGCCACCACCAGGTTGCGGCCAATCCGGTCGGGGGTTCGAGGTCGGTGGCCTCGGTCCCGATGAACGGGTCGACCGCGCCGATCACGGCGTGCCCGCCGCCGCTGCCGGGACGCAGCCCTCGCCCGGACCGGGCGAAGGGCGTGGAACGAGCGGCATGTCTCGAACGTAGGGACGCCGCGTTCCGGGCGTGTTTCGCAACCGTGAATGACTCCTCAACGCTCGCTGACGCCGGGGCCACCCGACCACCCGGGCGACGGCCTGCGCCACGACCCGCGAGTAGGGTTGCCGGCGTGTCGAGCGCCGTCGTCCCGTCCCCGCAACCGCATGACCTGGTGGTGCACGGTGCCGGCCTCGTCGTCACCTGCGACGCCCTGGGGCGCGAGGTCGAGGGGGGCTGGGTGGCGATCGACGGCGCCGCGATCAGCGCGGTCGGCGACGGCCCGCCGCCACCCGCCGCCCGGTCGATCGACGCCGCCGGGGCAGTCGTGACCCCCGGCCTGGTCAACACCCACCACCACCTCTACCAGAACCTGACGCGCGCGTTCGCGCCGGCCCTCGACGGTGAGCTCTTCCACTGGCTGCGCACGCTCTACCCGCAGTGGGAGCGGCTCGACGAGGAGGGCGCCTACCTCTCGGCCTGGGTCGGCTGCGCGGAACTCGCCCTCGGTGGCTGCACCACGACCGCCGACCACCTCTACCTCCACCCCCGAGGAGGTGGTGACCTGCTGGCCGCCGAGATCCGGGCCGCCGCCGAGGTGGGCCTGCGGTTCCATCCGACCCGGGGGTCGATGAGCCTGTCGGTGAAGGACGGGGGCCTCCCGCCGGACAGCGTCGTCGAGGACGACGACGAGATCCTCGCAGCGTCGGAGGCGGCGGTCGCCCGCTTCCACGACCCGTCTCCGGGCTCGATGCTGCGGATCGCGCTCGCGCCCTGCTCCCCCTTCTCGGTGACCCCGGAGCTGATGGTGGCGACCGCGGAGCTGGCCGAGCGGCTCGACGTCCGGCTCCACACCCATCTCGCCGAGGACGTCGACGAGGACGACTACTGCCTGGCCGCCTTCGGCCGCCGTCCGGTCGAGCTCTTCGCCGACGTCGGTTGGGGCACCGAGCGGGCCTGGGTGGCGCACTGCATCCAGCCGAACGCCGACGAGATCGCCCGGCTCGGTCAGTGGGGCACCGGCGTCGCCCACTGCCCGAGCTCCAACATGATCCTCGGCGCCGGCATGGCGCCGGTCGCCGAGCTCGAGGCGGCGGGTTCGCCGGTGGGCCTGGGCTGCGACGGCTCGGCGTCGGCCGACTCGGCCTCGCTCTGGACCGAGACCCGCAACGCCATGCTGTTGGCCCGCCTGCGGCACGGCATCGTGCGCGAGCCCGACCCGACCACCGGCCAGATCGTGCGCCCGGCCCGCTACGGGGCTCGCGACGCCCTGCGGCTGGCCACCACCGGTGGTGCCGCCGTGCTGGGAAGGGCCGGGGAGATCGGGGCCCTCGCCCCGGGGATGGCCGCCGACGTGGTGGTGTGGGAGCACGACCCGATCCTCCACGCCGGGGCGCTCAGCGACCCGGTCGAGGGCTGGCTTCGGTGCGGCCCGGGGCGGGCGTCGACCACGATCGTCGCCGGCCGCCCGATCGTCGAGGGTGGCGCCCTCGTGCACCCCGCCCTCGCCGAACGGGTGCGCGACCACGGCCGCGTCGCGGCCGCGATGCAGGCCGCCTGACGATGGCGGCGTCGCCCGGCACGGCGATGATCGTGTGCCTGCGCGACGAGTACGTCATCCACTGGTTCGTCGACGGTCGACGCGCCCACACCGGACCGGTCGTGCGCCACGCCTTCACCCCCGACGCCGCCGACTACCTCGGGGAGCTGGCCGCCTCGCTCCGCTCTGTGCTGCCGGGGTCGCTCCGCTCTGTCTTGCCGGGGTCGCTCAGCTCTGTCTTGCCTGGGTCGCCCGAGCCGGACGCCCGACGGCCCCTCCACCTCGTCCTCGCCCTCGACGGCGAGATCGACGAGGTGAGCGGTCTGGTCGCCAGCACCTCGCTCTGGCAGTCGCACGACGTCCGACCGATCGAGGTGCTCGAACGCCTGCTCGGGCCGGTCGAGCTCGACCTCATCGACGTCGAGCCGGTGATGGCCCGGGCTGCGCTCGCCACCGCCGACGTGTCGCCCGACGCCGTGACGGCGGTGATCCAGCTCGGCTACCGGATGACCCTCCATCTCGCGGTCGGACGTCGCCTCACCGAGGGCGATCGCTCCGAGCGGATCATCGAGGGCCTGAACCACCGGCCCCTGCCCGGCCACGAGCGGCTCTGTCGGTGCGGACGCCGGGGTTGTCTCGCCACGGTGCTCGGCTCCAACTCCCTGGTCGATCGCTACCTGGAGGCGGGCGGCGCCGCCCCGGTCCGAGTCGGCCGGTCGGTGGTGCTCGCCGCCGCCGAGGGTGACCCGATCGCCCAGGACGTGCTCGAAGGAGCCGTCACCTCGTTCGCACTCGCCCTCGAGCCGTGGCTCGACATGCTCGGCCCACGCCACCTCGTGGTCACGGGACCTGGCACCGCGGAGCCGATCGGGCGAGAGCTCCTCGCCGATCTGAGCCGAGCGCTCCCGCCGCGCCACCAGTCGCTGCCGACGACGATCGTGCCGCTCGCGACGGCCGCCGCCGGGGTGGAGCTACCCCCTCACTGATCGATCTCGAGGGCGACGAGCAGGTCGCCGGCATCGACCCGGTCGCCGGGAGCGACCCGGACCTCCGACACGATCGCTGCGGCGCCCGCGGTGATGGTGTGCTCCATCTTCATCGCCTCGACCACGACCAACACGTCGTCAGGCCCGACCGCTGCCCCGGCCTGGGTGTGGACCGCCAGCACCGTACCGGGCAGCGGCGACACCGGCCCGGCGCCGAGCGACTGTCGGCCCGGGGGCGTGAAGCGCGGGGCGGGGTGCCAGGCCGTGACGAGCCGGTTGCTGCGGGCGATGCGAGCGGTGGAGCCGCCGTCGGCCACCGCCTCGACCGCCACCTCCACGGTCACCCCGTCGATGTCGACGAGGAGGCGGTCCGCAGCGAGTCGATCGACCGCGACCGTCGCGCGACGGCGCTGGTCGGGCTCGAGCGCGCCGTCGTCACCGGCCACGGGCGGTGTGCCGAGCACCACCGTGCCGTCGTAGCACCGCACGCCGTCGCCGCTCGACGGCGCGAGCAGTTCGAGCTCGACCGGCCCCTGCCCGTGACCGATCCAGGTCGACCGCTCGCCCTGGGTCCGCAGGTTGCGCCAGCCGGCGGGAACCGTCCCGAGCGGTCCGGCGGCCGCGGCATCGGCCCGTGCCTGCACGGCGACGGCCACAGCGTGGGCGGTCGCGTCATCGTCCGCACCGAGCGTCGACGCCGACAGCTCGGGGTGATCGTCGAGGAGGGCCGTCGACAGCGCCGTCGGGTCGAGGAAGTCGTCGTGTCGGAGCGTGGCCGCCAGCTGGGCCCGGTTGTCGGCCACCCCGAGCAGCGTGGTGGTCTCCAGGGCGCGGGCGAGCACGCGCGCCGCCGTCGCGCGGTCGTCGCCGGTGGCGATCACCTTGGCGAGCAGGGAGTCGTAGTCGGTGCCGATCACCGAGCCCGGCCGCAACCCGTGGTCGACCCTGACCCCCGCCGGGACGGCGAAGGCGGTGACGGTGCCGGTCTGGGGCAGCCACCCCTGGGCGGGGTCCTCGGCCACCACCCGGGCCTCGATGGCGTGGCCGTCGAGCCGCACGTCGTCCTGCCCGAGGGGCAGGGGCGCGCCGGCGGCGACGCGCAGCTGCAGCTCGACGAGGTCGAGGCCGGTGACGGCCTCGGTCACCGGGTGCTCGACCTGGAGCCGCGTGTTGACCTCGAGGAAGGCGATGGTGTCGTCGGCGCCGACCAGGAACTCGACCGTGCCGGCGTTGCGGTAGCCGACGTGTTCGGCCAGCACCCGGGCCGATCGGTGGAGCTCCGCCCGCACCTCGGACGCCAGGCCCGGCGCCGGGGCCTCCTCGATCACCTTCTGGTTGCGTCGCTGCACCGAGCAGTCCCGATCGCCGAGCACGAGCACGGTGCCGTGGTGATCGGCCAGGATCTGGACCTCGACGTGGCGACCCCGTGCCAGGTAGGGCTCGCAGAAGACGGTCCCGTCGCCGAACGCGGCGGCCGCCTCCCGCGCTGCGGAGGAGATCGCGCCGTCGAAGTCCTCGGGCGACGCCACGATCCGCATCCCGCGACCACCGCCGCCGGCGGCGGCCTTCACGAGGAGGGGGAAGGCCAGGTCGGGGATCGGGTCGCCGGGAGCGACCACGACCGAGGGGGTCGACGCCACCCCGGCCTCGGTGGCCGCCGCCTTGGCGGCCACCTTGTCGCCCAGGAGGCGGATCTGGTCGGGGGTCGGCCCGACCCACGCCAGCCCGGCGTCGAGGACCGCCTGCGC
>JBPEXC010000336.1:0-1985 GCA_052032035.1 Acidimicrobiales bacterium
GATGATGCCGGTCGAGATGAGGAAGGCGTCCATGGGGGTGCTTTCGGGGAAGGCCCGGACGTCTCGAGCAACACCTGGCGGGGTGGAGACACGACTCGACCGGGCATCGGTTGATGCCTGGTCGAAGGTCTTGCTCACCCTTGCGGGCCCGGGGACCGGGGCTCATCACCCAGCATGTCGATCTCCCGGCGAGGAACTACTCCCCTTCGCCGCCGCTCACCCTACCATCCGGCGCCGCCCGCCCCAGCCCCGCGCCGCCCGCCCCAGCCCGGCGCCGCCCATTCCCGGCATTGGGTGGCTCACATGGCCCCACATGCCCTCCCAGCCACCCAATCCCCCGACCCAACCCAACCCTCCGGCATTGGGTGGCTCACACGGCCCCACACGCCCTCCCAGCCACCCAATCCCGGAGAAGGTCGGCCGGGAGCGGGTGCTCGGGCGCTAGACAGAACGGGTGCGACTGGTCATTGCCGAATGCACCGTCGACTACGACGGTCGCCTCACCGCCCACCTCCCCCGCGCCACGCGCCTGTTGATGGTGAAGGCCGACGGTTGTGTGGCCGTCCACGCCGACGGCGGCGCCTACAAGCCGCTCAATTGGATGAACGCCCCCAACGTCCTCGCCGAACACGAGGACCACTGGACGGTGACGTCACCCAAGGGTGAGAAGCTCACCATCACGATCCACGAGGTGATCAGCGACACCGCCCACGAGTTCGGTGTCGACCCGGGTCTCCAGAAGGACGGCGTGGAGGCCCACCTCCAGGAACTGCTCGCCCTCGACCCGACCCACCTCGGCGAGGAACTGACCCTGATCCGTCGGGAGTACCCGACCGAGATCGGGCCGGTCGATCTGCTGTGCCGGGATGCGGACGGCAACACCGTCGCCATCGAGGTGAAGCGGCGGGGTGAGATCGACGGCGTCGAGCAGCTCACCCGCTATCTCGAGTTCCTCAACCGGGTGACCGACCTGGCGCCGGTGCGGGGCGTGTTCGCCGCCCAACAGGTGAAGCCGCAGGCTCGCACGCTCGCCGAGGACCGGGGCCTCGGCGTGGTCGAGGTCGACTACGACCTCCTCCGCGGCATCGAGCGTCCCCAACAGAAGCTGTTCTGAACCAGGCGAGGCGGCGATGAGCGACAGCGACCCGATCGCCCGCACCGAGGCACACGGCCAGGGGCCGGTCACGACCGAGTGGTTGGTCGACGATCTGCGAGCGCTCGGGCTGCGCCCCGAGTCGGTCGTCATCGTGCACAGCTCGCTCCGTTCGCTGGGCTGGGTGTCGGGCGGACCGACAGCGGTCGTCGACGCGCTCCTCGAGGTCATCGGCCCGGAGGGCACCCTCGTGGTGCCGGCCCACTCGGGCGACCTGAGTGACCCGGCCAGGTGGGAGGCCCCGCCGGTCCCCGTCGACTGGCACGCCACGATCCGGTCGACGATGCCCGCCTACGATCCGGCCCGCACCCCGACCCGCAGGATGGGGGCGATCGCGGAGGCCGTCCGCACGATGCCGGGAGCGCTCCGCAGCGCCCACCCGCAGGTGTCGGTGGCCGCAGTCGGCCCGCAGGCCGCGCACATCGTCGAGCCCCACGACCTGACGAACGACCTCGGTGATCCCTCGCCGATGGGCCGGCTCCACGGCCTCGACGCCGACATCCTCCTGCTCGGCGTCGGGCACGGCAACAACACGATGCTCCACCTCGCCGAGCACCGGGCGGAGTGGTCGGGCAAGACCATCGTCGGGCACGGCGCCCCGATGACCGTCGACGGGCGACGCACGTGGGTGACGTGGGACGACATCGATCCCGACGACGGCGACTTCGAGCAGCTCGGCGCCGACTACGAGCGCGGCCACCCCGACGCCGTCACCGTCGGCCCGGTTGGGCTGGCGACGGCCCGGCACTGTCGGGCTCGTCACCTCGTCGAGTACGCCACCGAGTGGATCAGCACCCACCGCTGACCGTCGCCGACCCTCGGGATTGGGTCG
>JBPEXC010000337.1:0-1772 GCA_052032035.1 Acidimicrobiales bacterium
GCCCACCTCCAGGGCGACGAGGTGACCATCCGGGTCGACGTCGGCGTCGGCGACGGCGCCGCCACCGTCTGGACCTGCGACCTCACCCACGGCTACATCGACATCAACGCGGGGTACCGCTCATGAACGACACGCCCGCGACCGCGGCCCCCGGCCCGACCCCCGGCGACCGGGGCTATTCGCCCGAACTCCGCACCAAGGCCCTCGTCGAGGCGCTGCCCTACATCCAGCAGTTCCGAGGGGCGGTCGTCGTGGTCAAGTTCGGCGGCAACGCGATGGTCGACCCCGACCTGTCGCGCACCTTCGCCGAGGACATGGTCCTGCTCCGCTCGGTCGGCCTCAAGCCCGTGGTCGTCCACGGCGGCGGACCCCAGATCGGCAACCTGCTCGGCCGGCTCGGGATCGAGACCGAGTTCCGCAACGGCCTGCGCGTCACCGACGCCGAGACCCTCGACGTGGCACGGATGGTGCTGGTCGGCAAGGTCGGACGCGACATCGTCGGGGCGATCAACACCCACGGCGCCTACGCCGTCGGCCTGTCCGGGGAGGACGGCGGCCTGATCCGGGCGACCGCCCGAGACGCCGATCTCGGGTTCGTCGGCGACATCGTCGAGGTGCGTCCCGGCATCATCGAGCGGCTCCTGGCCGAGGACCTGATCCCCGTCGTGTCGACCATCGGATCCGACGACGACGGGCAGGCCTACAACATCAATGCCGACACCGTGGCCGGCGCTCTCGCCGGCGCCCTCGAGGCCGAGAAGGTCGTGTACCTCACCGATGTGCCCGGCCTCCTCCTCGACGTCGACGACCCGGGCTCGATCGTCACCAGCGCCACCGTCGCCGAGATCGAGGCGCTGATCGCCGACGGCACCATCTCGGGCGGCATGGTGCCCAAGGTCGGGGCGTGCATCGACGCCCTCACCGCCGGCGCCCGCAACGCCCACATGCTCGACGGCCGCATCCCCCACGTGGTGCTCCTCGAGCTGTTCACCGACGCCGGTATCGGCACCAAGATCGTCCAGGCGGCTCCCCAGGGGCCCACCACCGCACCCACGACGGCACAAGGGGACCAGTCATGACCGACCTCGTATCCGTGCACCGCAGCGCGACGGGGGCTCCAGCCGAGCTCGACCGCTGCCCGATCATGCCCACCTACGGCCCGCCCAAGGTCACCTTCGTGCGTGGCGAGGGGTCGGTGCTGTGGGATCTCGAGGGCACGCGCTACATCGACTGGCTGGCCGGCATCGCCGTCACCAGCCTGGGCCACGCCCACCCGGCGGTCGCGGCCGCGGTCGCCGAACAGGCGACGACCCTGCTCCACGTGTCGAACCTGTTCGCCACCGAACACCAGGTGCCGATCGCCCGCACCCTCGACCGCCTGATCGGCGACGGCACCCCGGCCGGCGGCCAGGTGTTCTTCTCCAACTCCGGCGCCGAGGCCAACGAGGCCGCCCTCAAGCTCGCCCGGAGGTACGGCGGCCACGGCCGGCACGTGGTCGTGTCGGCGTTTCAGAGCTTCCACGGCCGCACCCTGGCGACCCTCGCCGCCACCGGCCAGCCGGCCAAGTGGGAGGTGTTCCAGCCCTTGCCGGAAGGGTTCCGTCACGTGGCGTGGGCCGACCTCGACGAGCTCGAGAAGGCCCTCGACGAGACCGTGGCCGCCGTGTTCCTCGAACCGGTCCAGGGTGAGGGCGGCGTCAACCCGGCGACCGTCGAGTACTACCAGGGCGTGCGTCGGCTCTGCGACGAGCGCGACATCCTGTTCATGGTCG
>JBPEXC010000338.1:0-2735 GCA_052032035.1 Acidimicrobiales bacterium
CCGCCCGGTCGTCGTCGCCGAGCGCGATCTCGCCGGCGCCGAGGATCTGGGCCAGCTGGGCGTCGGTGCGAGCGCCGAGCAGCACGCTCGACATCGCCGGCCGGCCGAGCAGCCACGCCACTGCCACCTCGCCGGGTGAACGGTCGAGGCGTTCGGCGATCTCGGTGAGGACGTCGATGATCGCCCAGGTGCGGTCGGTGTTGCGCACGTCGTAGCCCTCGACGCCGCGGTCGGGGTTCTCCCCGAGGCGGGTGGCCCCGGTCGGCCGGGCGTCGCGCCGGTACTTGCCGGTGAGCCAACCGCCGCCGAGCGGGCCCCACGCCATCACGGTGAGACCCTCCTCGATCGCGCACGGGAGCAGCTCCCACTCGATGGCCCGGTCGACCAGGCTGTACTGGAGTTGGAGCCGGGTCGGCACCACGTAGCCACGCAGTCGTGCGGTGGTGATCAGGCGCGACAGCTGCCAGCCGGTGGCGTTCGACCAGCCGACCTCGGCGACCGTGCCGGCCTCGACCAGCTCGGTCAGCGCCTCGAGCGTCTCCTCGACCGGGGTGTCCTGATCCCAGCCGTGGACGAGGTGGATGTCGCTGCGTCCGATGCCGAGCCGTTCGTGGCTGGCGGCGATCGCGGTCCGCAGGGCGGGGCCCGACGCCCCGTTGACGTCGCCGGGGCCGAACCGGCTCTTGGTGGCGATCTGCAGGTCGGCGGGCGGTGAGGTGGCGGCGAGCCACGAGCCGACGATGCGTTCGGCGTCGCCGCCGCCGTAGACGTCGGCGGTGTCGAGCAGTCGCCCGCCCGCGGCCACGAAGCGATCGAGCTGGGCGTGGGCCTCGGCCTCGGGCGTCTCGACCCCGAAGGTCATCGTGCCGAGGCCGAGTTCCGGGGCCTGCCTGGAGGTGGCAGTCATTGAGGTGGCAGTCGAGGTGGCAGTCGTCGAGGTGACGGGAGAGGAGGTCATGCCGACCAGTCGAGCACCTGGAGCGCGCTCCAGGTCAAGCCCCTACGGTGGATTCCGTGACCGACACGCACCCGATCCCGACCGCCGAACCGCTCACCGTCGGGATCGGCGAGGCCGCCGAGCGGACCGGGTTGTCGCCCGATGCGCTCCGCTACTACGAGCGGATCGGCGTGCTGGCGCCGGTGCCCCGTGACGAGGGTGGTCGACGCCGCTACGACGAGGCGACGATCGGCATGATCGACTTCGTGCGCCGGCTGCGGTCGACGGGGATGGGCGTGGAGGACATCGCCGCCTACGCCGAGCTGGTCCGGCGCGGGGAGGGGACGGTGGCCGAGCGGCGGGCGGTGCTCGAGCGCCATCGCGACGAGGTGGCGGCCCAGGCCGCGACGCTGGCCGACGTGTTGACGGTGCTCGACCGGAAGATCACCCACTACGAGGCGGTCGAGCGAGGCGCCGAACTCGACTGCGACGACCCTCAGCGGGTGCCGACCGAGCGCCGGAGCTCGTCGACGACGCGTTCGAGCTGACCGATACAGGCCTGGGCGTCGCGCACGGTGTCGCCCGACTCGGTCGAGGTGCGGGCGACGTCGGCGGCCTGACGGGCCAGGTCCGACACGCCGGCGGCCGCCATCGTGATGCTGCGGGCGATCTCGGCCGAGGTCGCCTCCTGCTCGGTCACCGACGAGACGAGGGTCTGCTGCACCTCGCTGAGTTCCCCGGTGACGGTGGCGACGCGTTCCACGTCGCGCCGGGCGCTCTCGGCGTCGCCCTGGATCTGCGCGATCTGGGCGGTGATCTCCTCGGTGGCCCGACTGGTCTCGGCCGCGAGGTCCTTCACCTCGTTGGCCACCACGGCGAACCCTCGCCCCGCCTCGCCGGCGCGGGCCGCCTCGATCGTGGCGTTGAGGGCCAGCAGCTTGGTCTGTTCGGCGATCGCGTTGATCAGCTCGGTGAACCGGTCGATCTCGGTGCTGGACGTGGCGAGGCGTGCGATCGTAGAGGTTGCGGTGTCGATGGCGGCGATCGCCTGGTCGGAGATCGCCCCGATCTGCCCGGCTCCCTGGGCTGCGACCGAGAACGACGCACTCAGCTGCTCGGTGGCCGACGCCACCGCCTCGGTCGTCTGGGCCACGTCGTCGCTGGTCGCCTGCATCGCCTGCGACGCCGCTGCGGTGTCGGCCACGCTGCGAGCGACGGCGTCGGCGGCGGTGGCCATGTTGTGCACGCCGCCCTCGGTCTCACCGGCATGGGCTCGGAACATCGCACCGATCCGGCGGGCGATCAGCCAGGCGATGGCGCCGACGGCGACCGCGGCCAGACCGGCGACGGTCAGCAGGTTGCGGAGCACGCCGTCGGTGGTCTCGTCCAGCGCCGCCGTCCGGGCCGAGATGTCGGACTCGGGCGTGATGGTCAGCACCACCCAGTCCCACGGTTGGAAGTAGATGCCCTCGACCACGGACGGGCCGAACCCGTCGAACGACGCCGAGCCGCCGTCGACGACGGTGCCGGGGGCGGCGACCGCGGCGCCGAGGAGCTCGTCGAGCCATTCGGCGCCGTCGTCCGGGGTGGCGTCGGAGATGGGCGCGCCCTCGGCGAAGTCGCCGGAGATGATGGCGTGGCCGGCGTCGTCGCCGGTGCCGCCGACGATGGCCACCACCCCCGAGTCGAGGACCGTGGTGGCGTCGATCGCCGTGCGCATCGACGCGATGTTCTCCTGCTTCACGCCGACGTAGAGGATGCCGACGACCTCGTCGGCCTCGTCGAGGATCGGTTGGTA
>JBPEXC010000339.1:0-1545 GCA_052032035.1 Acidimicrobiales bacterium
ATCGCCGCCCAGGAGCTGGCGCGCTACGGCGTCACCGTCAACGCCATCTCGCCCGGAGCGCTCACCCGCATGACCGAGGACCTCGGCATGGGCAACCTCACCGGCGAGGAGCGCGAGCGCATGTCGCCCCGTTGGATCGCCCCGATCGCCGTGTGGCTGGCGTCGGCCGAGTCGGCACCGGTGACCGGTCGGGTGTTCCTCACCAGCGGGCGCGAGCTCGGGGTGGCCAACACCTGGCACAAGGGCCCCGTCGTCGACCCGGTCGACGACCCGACCCGCATCGGCCCGCTCGTCGAGCAGCTGATGGCCGAGGCCCAGCCCAACTCCAACATGGCCGGCGATCCCGTCACCGGCCCCGGCTACCCGACCCCGTTCTCGTAGCCTCCGACCCGTCCTGCCCAGCTGCCGAGCAGCTGTCCTGTCCAGCTGTCCCGTTCACTACCGAGGAGACCCGTCATGCCCATCAATCCCGAAGCCGTCGGCGCCAAGGGCGAAGCCCGCCGTTGGGAGTGGAACTCGACCGACGCCCTGCTCTACGCCGTCGGCATCGGCGCCGGCATGGACAACCCCGTCGGGGCCGAGCTCGAGTTCACCACCGAGAACACCGCCGGTGTCGACCAGAAGGTGCTGCCCACGTTCTGCGTGCTCGCCGGGTTCAACGCCAAGGGCGGGTCGAGCGCGATGGCCAACATCGGCTCGTTCGACCCCCGCATGCTCGTCCACGGCGAGCAGGGCGTGGTGCTCCACCGCCCGATCCCGGTCGAGGGCGCCATCACGATGGTCGACGAGATCACCGGCATCTACGACAAGGGCAAGGGGGCCGTGGTGGCCACGAAGTCCTCCGCGGTGCTCGAGGCCGACGGCGAGCCGCTGTTCGACCTGACGTCGTCGGTGTTCATCGTCGGCGAGGGCGGCTTCGGCGGCGACCGCGGGCCGTCGGCCGAGGCCAACGTGGCGCCCGAGCGTGACGCCGACCGGTCGATCACCTATCAGACCCGGCCCGACCAGGCGCTGCTCTACCGGCTGAGCGGCGACCGCAACCCGCTCCACTCCGACAAGCAGTTCAGCGACGTCGGCGGGTTCCCCAAGCCGATCCTCCACGGGCTGTGCACCTACGGCTTCACCGGCCGGGCACTGCTCGCTGCGCTGTGCGAGAACGACGTCACCCGGTTCCAGACGATGGCCGGCCGCTTCTCGTCGCCGGTGTTCCCGGGCGAGGAACTGACCGTCGACATGTGGCTCGGCGACGAGGCCGGCACCGCGGTGTTCCAGACCAAGGGCGCGGACGGCCGCGTCGTCATCAACAACGGCGGCATCACCTTCACTGCCTGACCGCCCCCCGCTGCCCGCTCACGCGCTGCCCGGCCCTCCCGCACGCTGCCCGGCCCCGCTTCCTGGGATTGGGTCAGTGTGCGGGCGTGTGGGGCCGTGCGAGCGACCCAATCCCGAGGGTCGGCGCCGGTGTGTGGGATTGGGTCAGTGTGCGGGCGTGTGGGGCCGTGTGAGCGACCCAATCCCGAGGGTCGGCGACGGTCGGCGGTGGGT
>JBPEXC010000034.1:0-5364 GCA_052032035.1 Acidimicrobiales bacterium
CCGCCGGGCGGCGCCGTCGAGGACATCGAGGTCGCGGGCCGGCGTGCCGAACACCGCCACGCCGTCGACGACGTCGACCCGGACGCCCCAGCGGCGGAGCCAGGTGGCGGCGACACGACCGTCCGCACCGTTGGCGCCGGGCCCGGCGGCCACGACGACCCGGCGGCCGTAGCACCCCCCGAGCAGGTCGCGAGCGGCGACGGCGACCGCCCACCCGGCCCTGGCGACCAGTTCGTCGAAGGGCTCGGGGGCGGCGGCGTCGAGGGCCCGGCTCTCGGACGGGGTGAGGACCGGGATCACGGGAGGAGCACTTCGAGCACGTCGCCGAGCACCCCGTCGTCGAGGTGGACGCCACCGACGATGGTGATCCCCATCACCACCGGCTCGCTCTGCAACCACGCCGCCACCTGCCGACGAGCGTCGTCGTGGCCGTCCCACACGGGATGGCGGAGCCGGCCGAGGGTGAGGGCCGCGAGGTGGCGGGCCGGTGGGCCGTCGAGGTCGCGAATCCACGGCTCGAGCATGCGCACGAGCGGCACCCCGAGCCGGACGAGACAGCCGAGCACCACCTCGATGCCGGGTGGGGCGGGCTCGAGCGCCAGGGTCTGGCTCCACCAGGCGTCGAGGACGTCGCGCAGGCCGTCGGCGACCGGGGCGAGCAGGTCGGCGATCTCGAGCCGATGGTCGTCGGACGTCGCCGGGTCGACCAGGAGTTCGGCGAGCCTCGGGAGCGCGCTCGCCACGGCGGCAGCCGTGCCGGCAGCAGCATGGATGCGGGCCAGGACGGCGTCGGCGGGAAGGTCCGGCAGCAGCGTCGATCGGCCAGCCTCGCCGTCGGGCGTGCGGGTCCGCTCCCAGACCCGATCGAGGGCGTCAGCCAGCGGCGTCGTCACGAGCTTCAGCCAAGCCCACGACCACGGCGTACGCAACCTGTTCGCCGTGGCTGAGGGTGAGCAGCCAGGAGCCGATGCCGAGAGCGGCGGCCCGGTCGGCGGCCCGGCCCGACAGGTGGAGCGACGGTGCCCCGCTCGGTGCCTTGCGGACCTCGATGTCGGTGAAGTCGGCACCGCCCAGCCCGACGCCCAGCGCCTTGAGGGTCGCCTCCTTGGTGGCGAACCGGGCGGCGAACCGCTCGCCCGGATCGGCGGCAGCCCGTGCGTAGGCCGCCTCGGTGGCGGTGAAGACCCGGTCGACGAACCGGGCGCGACGACGACACACCGCCGCCAACCGTTCGATGTCGACCACGTCGGTCCCGACGGCCACGACCGGTCGCCCGACGAGGGAGCGACGCAGGAGGTCGTCGTCGGGCGCCCCGGTCACGACGACCAGCGGGCGGCGACGTCGGAGATCGGGGCGGTGAGCAGCTCGACCGTGGGCACCTCGGCCAGCAGGTCCTCCCGGAAGCTCGGCTGCCGCTCGGTGACGACGTCGACGAGCTGGCGGTAGCGGTTGCGGTAGCCCTGGAGGACCGAGCGGGCCGTGCCGGCGCCGAGGTCGCCGGCGAGGGAGAGGTGGCACAGGGTGAGGCCGGTGGTCTCCCCGCCCTTCACCTCGGGCACGATCAGCACCGTGCGGCCGTCGGAACCGACCGACACCAGCGGCAGTCGCTCGACGGCGACGCGGTGCTTGGTGCCTCGCAGGGTTGGGTCACGATCGGTGCGCGACGACAGGCCGGCGGCGAGGCCGCCCTTGTCGACCACGTGGATCTGGGCCGTGCCCTCCGGGTCGCCCTCCACCCGGTAGCGGGTGTAGCCGGTCACCTCGGCGACGGCCGGGTCGATGGCGGCGAGGATCCGCAGCGAGCGGTAGCTGAGCCGGTCGCGGCTGCAGCCACTCTCGAGGATGGCCTTGATCAGGTCGGCCTGGAGGAGGCTCTCGTCGGTGCGGGAGATCCCGACCGTGACGGTCTTGGCCTGATGCTTGATCGCGTCGACCGGGCGGGTCAGCTCCTCGATGGCGAGGGTGAGGGCGAGGTTGAGGTCCTCGACGATCACGCCCGGCGTGCCGACCTTGCCGAACTCGATCTGGTAGGCCTCGAACCGGGAGTGGCCGAGGGCGTAGCGCAGCAGCGAGGCCAATCGCACGGCGGTCGACGCCTCGAGGTGGCCGTTGTAGCTGCCGGCCCGCAGCCCCTCGAAGTAGCGCTGGGCCAGGGGTTCGAGCTCACGGCCGAACCGCACGAACCAGTCGTCGGCGGTCGAGCCGACGTAGCGCTCGATGATCGAGCGTGCCTCGCGCAGGGGTCGGGCCGAGGCGTCGATGGCGAGGGCCGCCTCGTAGCCGAAGAGGTGGCCGACCACGGTGGAGAGCACGAACGCCAGCCGGGTGTCGACCTCGGGCACGGCGATCACGTCGAGGGCGGCCGAGAAGCGGCTCTCGCCCTCGGTGGCGATCACGATCGGCGCAGCCTTGTGAGCCCGGAAGATCGCCACCTCCTTGGCCACGTCGTCGGCGTTGGACCCGACCAGGCCGGCGGCGCAGACCAGGATCATCGGCTCGGACGAGAGGTCGATGTGCTTCTTGTCCTCGGTGACGTCGCAGGCGATCGACTTGTAGCAGAGCTCCGACAGCTTGATCCGCAGCTCTCGGGCGGCGACGACGTTGGGACCGTTGCCGACCATCGCCCAGTAGCGGCGGCTCGGAGCGTGGCGGGTGGCGGCCGCGGCGATGTCGGCCCGCTTGGCGAGCACGGTCCGCATGGCGTCGGGCAGGTCGCGCAGGCCCTGCAGGAGGGCGGCCCGGTCGGCGGGGTCGGCGGTGGTGCCGGGCAGCCGATCGGCCACCGCGATCGACAGGAGGAAACCGGCGGCGATCTGGGCGTAGAACGCCTTGGTCGACGCCACGCTCATCTCGACGTCGCGACCGTCGGAGGTGTAGAGCACCCCGTCGGACTTGTCGACGAGGTCGCTGCCACGTCGGTTGACGATGGCGAGCACCTTGGCCCCGCGGCCCCGCACCAGGTCGACGGTCCGGTTGGTGTCGGTCGTGGTGCCCGACTGGCTGATGGCGACGACGAGGGTGTCGCTCATGTCGTCGCGCAGGTGGAAGCCGGACAGCTCGGTGGCGGTGATCGCCTCGACGCTGACGTGGGCACCCCGCAGGCCGTCGACGAAGGCGGCGGCGACGGCCTGCCCGGCGACCGCGGCGGTGCCCTGGCCGATCACCTCGACCCGGCGCACCCGGCCGGACGCCAGGAACTCGGCCGTCTCGGCGGAGATCGTCTCGGACGGGAGGCGCACGGCGAGGGCACCGTCGGCGCCCTCGACGACCCGGCCCCGCAGGGTCTTGGCGAACGACACCGGCGACTCGGAGATCTCCTTGAGCAGGAAGTGGGGGGCGTCGCCGCGATCGATGTCGCGGGTCGTGACCGCCGGCGGCAACCACTCGGGCTGCTCGACCGGCAGCGGCGTGCCGTCGTAGGCGAAGCGGGTGACGCCGCCGAGGCTGCCGGCCTGGGCGCCGGCGAGGCGGATGATCTGGCCCTGGCTGGCCACCGGGTTGTCGGGGTCGGCCGGGGTCTCGCCGTCCATGCGCAGGTAGGAGTTCGCGTCCTCGACCACCCCGTAGGGTTCCGAGGCGACGATGAACGCGTCCTCGGCCAGGCCGACGAACACGCCCTGGCCGCTGCCCCGCAGGGCGAGGTGGAGGTCGCCGGGAGCAACGGTCGAGCTGATCCCGATCGCCACCGATCCCTCGAACTGCGAGACGGCCCGACGGACCGCCTCGTCGAGATCGGCGCCGTCGAGCAGGCCGCGGCGCACGAGGGTGGGGATCACCTTGGCGTCGGTGGTGATCTCCGACGCCAGCGACAGCTTGTCGTTGGCGATGATGTCGGCGAAGTTGTCGACGTCGCCGTTGAGGGTGGCGGTCACGTAGGGCAGCGAGCGAACGTCGCCCCGGTCGTGGTCGCCGAGCTCGTCGGAGTTGACCGGGTGGGCGTTGGGCTCGGAGATGATGCCGACCGACGCCCATCGCGTGTGGCCGAGCACGGTCGCCTCGGCCGTCTCCGCCTCGAGGGCGAGGGCGAGCAGCCGGTCGTCCGCGATGGCGGCCCGCATCGTGGCGGTGTTGTCGCCGAGCTCGCCGATCTCGGCCGCCGCCTTGTAGACGAAGCTCAGGTGCCCTTGCGGTGTGCGGACGGAGCCGCTGGTGAACAGGGCGTCGTCGGTGCGCTCGGCGAGAAGGGTGGCGATCGGCCCGGAGTCGAGGTCGAGCCCGTGGCCACGGACCAACACGTGGAGCCCGGCGCTGTCGCGCCCGCGTACCTCGAGCCGGTCGAGGGCGCTCAGCGCCTGCTGGATCGACAGGAACGCGGCCAGGGCGGCCGGTTCGGCGTCGACGCCGGCGAGGCGGGCGACCTCACGGGCGGTACGGATCCGATCCCGTTCGATCGCCCACAGCGCGTCCTTCACCCGGATGATCCCGGCGTTCAACGACTCGAGGTCGTCGAAGCGGTCCGATTCCCGCTCGAGCCGTTCCTCGACCGTCTCGGTCACTTCGCGGAGGCGACCCAGCCCGTCGCGCAGGGTCGGTTCGAGAGCGGCGTGTTCGAGCATCGCCCGCAGCCCGGCCTCGCCCCGCAGCGCCGTGTCGAGGGCCTCGAGCGACGACGCGGCCACGTCGAGGCTGTCGACGGTGACCGCCGACGGTTCGGGGAGCGCTCCGGTGGCAGCGTCGAGGAGGCCGGAGAGGTCCTCGGCGGTCGGGACCGGGCGGGAGGTGCGTCGACGGACGACGGTGATGATGCCACACATGGTCGGAGGGGGCCTCGCTTGGGTGTCGGTCGTGGTGGGAGCTGGATGGCTCCTGTCGGCACGAGCGCCGCCGAGCTGAACTCAGCTGACGAGACGCTGCGTCTCGGCCACCAGCTCACCACAGATGCGTTCGGCGGTGGCCGCGTCGAGATGTTCGATCATGACGCGCACCAGGGGCTCGGTGCCGGAGGGGCGGACGAGCACCCGCCCTTCGTCGCCCATCTCGGCCTCGGCCCGGGCGACGGCGTCGCCGAGCGCCGCGACGACCGGGGCCGCAGCACCGGTGATGCGCACGTTGCGGAGGATCTGGGGCACGGTGGTCATCGCGTCGTCGGCGACGGCGCTGAGCGGTCGGTCGGCCCGTCGGATCGCAGCGAGGAGCTGGGCGCCGGCGAGCACGCCGTCGCCGGTGGTGGCCAGGTCGCGGCAGATGACGTGCCCCGACTGTTCGCCGCCGAGGGAGAAGCCGCCGTCGTCGAGCGCTTCGAGCACGTAGCGGTCGCCGACGCGGGTGGTCACCACGTCGATGCCCTTGGCGGCCATCGCCCGGTGGAACCCCAGGTTGCTCATCACGGTGACGACGACGGTGTCGTGGCGCAGCGTGCCGGCG
>JBPEXC010000340.1:0-6485 GCA_052032035.1 Acidimicrobiales bacterium
CCGGCGAACTGCGGCGGGTGAAGCTCGTCTATCGCTGCACGACGTGTGGTTCGGAGCTGCGCATGACGTTGGCCAACGACAAGGTGCCGGAACCGCCCCGGCACTGCGCCGACGACATGGAGCTGATCACCAACCTCGAAGACGTCATCTGACGGCTTCCTGACCTGCAACCGAGCAGTCTCCACAGACGTTGTGGGTTTCCCACAGCCTGTGGAAAAAGCTGTGGCCTGTCACACATCGTTTACCCGTTTGTCAAGGGCGAAGGTCGGTATTTTCGCCGCAAATTCGTGCCGCTGACCTGGGGCGACGACCGATCGTCGCAGCCCGGCACCGAGCGTGTGAGATGACGGGAAGATGTCAGCGCAGCTGGGTGGCGGTGACGATGCCACCGAGCACGAGACCCAGGCCCCCGAGCAGATACCAATTCGAGGCGGCGCCGGGCAGCAGCTCGACGTAGTTGAGCACGATCATCAGCACGCCCAGGATCAGGAGGGCGAACATCAGCACCGGCACCCAGGTGGGCGACGGGCCTCGCATCGCCACCGGCGCCTGACGGGGCGACGTCTCCGGCACCTCCGCGTTGACGGGGCGGGTGCCCTTCGGCGTGATCCGACTCTTGTGCTTGTCCTGACGCACCATCGCCGACACTCTACCGACTGCACCACCGGCGGTGCCGAAATCCCCTCACGAGCCCCGAGAGGCCCCCACTACCCTTGGCGGCGTGACGCAGCGCATCCTCGTGATCGACAACTACGACTCGTTCGTCTACATCCTCGTCCAGTACCTGGGCGAGCTCGGCGCCGAACCGATCGTGGTCCGTCACGACGAGCGCCCCCTCGACGAGCTCGTCGCCCTCGAACCCGACGGCGTGCTGATCTCCCCCGGCCCGGGCACCCCGGACGACGCCGGCGTGTCGCTCGCCGCGATCGAGGCGTTCGCCGGGCAGGTGCCGGTGTTCGGGGTGTGCCTCGGGCACCAGTGCATCGGCCAGCTCTACGGCGGCACCGTCAGTCGTGCACCCGAACTGATGCACGGCAAGACGTCGTTCATGCGTCACGAGGACGTCGGCGTGTTCAGCGGCCTGCCCAACCCGCTCGAGGCCACCCGCTACCACTCCCTGATCGTCGAGCGGGACGACCTGCCCGAGGTGCTCGAGGTCACCGCCGAGACCAAGGACGGCCTCATCATGGGGCTGCGGCACCGCGACCTCGACGTCGAGGGTGTGCAGTTCCACCCCGAGTCGGTCCTCACGATGTCGGGCAAGGACCTGCTGGCCAATTTCCTCGGCCGCTGCGGCTCCCCCGCCGCCGCCTGAGCGACCGCTCGACCGAGCGCCGCCGAGGGGTGCTCCCGTCGGCCCCGAGCGGGCGGGGCCTCAGCCGTCGCCGTCGCCGTCGGGTGGCGCCGTCGTGCTGGTGGTGGTCGTCGACGCCGTCGTCGTCGTGGTGGGGGCCGTCGTGGTCGTCGTCCCGACCGCTCGTCCGATCGTGATCGTCACCGGCGAGCCGACCTCGAGGTCGGTGTTGGCCGCCGGGTCCTGGGCGGTGACCTTGCCGACGTCGGCGGAGTCGGGCAGCACGTCGACGAACTCGATCACCGGCTCGAAGCCTCGGTTGAGGATCGCCTGCTCGGCGGCGGCCTGGGTGAGGCCGATCAGCGGCGGCACCGAGTCGGTGGCCGGGCCGTCGGACACGTAGAGGATCACGCGCCGGTCGATCGGCACGGGGGTACCGGCCGGCGGGTCGGTGCGGATGACGAGGCCCTTCTCGACGTCGGACGACGCCTCGGTCTCGATCGCCGGGTTGGGGAGGCCCTCTCGGCCCAGGGCGTTCGACGCCTCACCGGTGGTGAGGCCGGTGACGTCGGGGACCTCGACCTCGTCGGGACCGCTCGAGATCGTGAGGGTCACCAGGGCGTCGGGGTTCACCTCCTGGGGTTCGGGCGACATGGCGATGACGATGCCCGCGTCGTACTCGTCGCTCGGCTCGCGCTCGATCTCGACCGACAACCCGAGGGCGCGCAGGGTGGCGACGGCGTCGGCCTCGGCCTGACCCCGCACGTCGGGCAGGGAGATGGCGTCCTCGGCTTGGGAGATCCGGATCAGGACCGGGCTCCCCAGGTCGGCCTCGGTGTTGGCCGCCGGGCTCTGCTCGAACACCTCGCCGGGCTCGACGTCGGGGTTGAGTTCGAACACCGGGGTGACCTCGAAGCCCTCGTTCACCAGGATCTGGGCGGCGGTCTCCTCGGTCTCGCCGACGACGTCGGGCACGGTGACCTGGGTAGTGGCCTCGGTGTCGCCCGACGGGTCGCCGAACACGTCGGCGATGTAGAAGATCAGGCCGGCGAGGGTGAGCAACAGGACGGCGAGCAGGGCGAGGAACACCCCGTTGCGCTTCGGCGGCTCGTAGTACTCCTCGGGCGGTGCCTCGTGGTCGACCGCCACCGCCGCCGGCATGGCTCGCGTGGTGTCGATCACGGCCCGGTTGGCCTGGGTGGCGGGGCCGCTCGCAGCCGCACCGGCCGCCCCGCCGACGACGCCGGCAGCCGCAGCCCCGGCGACCGCACCGGCGGCGGCACCACCGGGCGAGGCGCCGTCGCCGTTGTTGGCGATCGGGGCCGACGCCGTGCCGGCGAGGGGGGCGCCCTCGAGGAAGCGACGCAGATCGGCACGGAGGTCCTCGGCCGAGGCGTAGCGCTGGTTGGGGTTCTTGGCCAGGAGGCGGGCGATCACGGCCTCGAGCGTCTTGGGCACGGCCGGGTTGATCGAGGTGGGCCGCGGCGGCGCCTCCTGCACGTGCTTGTAGGCGATCGCCACCGGCGACTCGCCGAGGAACGGCGGCGTGCCGGTGATCATCTCGAACAGCACCACGCCGAGCGAGTAGAGGTCGCTGCGGGGGTCGACGCTCTTGCCCTGGGCCTGCTCGGGCGAGAAGTAGGTGGCGGTGCCCATCACCGACCCGGTCTGGGTCAGTTCGTCACCGCCGCCGAAGGCGCGGGCGATGCCGAAGTCGGTGACCTTCACCTGCCCCGACGGGGTGATCAGGATGTTGCCCGGCTTCACGTCGCGGTGGACGGTGCCGTTGCGGTGGGCGAAGCCGAGCGCGGCGGCCACGTCGGTGCAGATCTCGGCCGCCCGGTCGTGGTGGAGGGTGCCCTCGGCCGCGATCAGGTCGGCGAGGCTGCGGCCCTCCACGTACTCCATCACGATGAAGTAGGTGTTGTCGTGCTCGCCCCAGTCGTAGACGGCGACGATGCTCGGGTGGTTCAGGTTGGCGGCCGCCTGGGCCTCCCGCCGGAACCGTTCGACGAAGGTCGGCTCCGACGCGAACTGCGGGAACAGCACCTTGACCGCCACGGGACGATCGAGGAGCTGGTCGCGTGCCAAGAAGACGTCGGCCATCCCGCCACGTGCCAGGCGGCGGTGGAGTTCGTAGCGACCCGAGAGGACCGGGCGTGCGGGCGGAGCATCAGACACAGCACGAGAAGGTTAGTGAACGAGCGGGCCCGTGGCGCGGTCACGGGGGACGCTGAGTCGTTGTGCTCACGGTCGTGCCCGACCGTCAGCTTTAGGACACCGCGCCGCGGGCGCCTACGACGCGGTCCGCCAGGCCTCGATCACGGCGGCCGCGATCGGGCCCGCGACCCGGCCGCCGGTCTGTTCGCTGGCGCCCGGCTGGCCCTCCACCAACACCGCCACCACCAGTTCGGCCGGCTCGTCGACCGGGCCGGCGAAGGTGACGATCCAGGCGTGGGAGGCCGCCGGGTCGGTGCCCAGCTGCGCCGTGCCCGTCTTCGCGCCCACCGTCAGCCCCGACACGGCGACGCTGCGCCCGGTGCCGTTGGCGACCACCTCGATCATGGCGAGGCGCAGGTCGGCGGCGGTCTCGGCCGAGATCGGCCGCTGCCACACCGCCGGCGCCGGGTCGCTCACCACCTCGCCCTGGATGTCGCGCACCTCGGTCACGACCCGGGGCACCATGATCTCGCCGTCGTTGGCGATCCCGGCCGCCACCAGCGCCATCTGCAGGGGCGTGGCCGACACGTCGCCCTGCCCGATCGCCGCCTGGGCGAGGGCCGGGGTGTTCTCGAACAGGCCGGCGGGCAGCTCCTCGCTCGGCTCGTCGAGGAGTTCGCCGTAGTCGGTCGGGAACTGGCTGGCGACGGCGCCCGGCAGGTCGATCGGGGGCACGGTGTTGAACCCGAACGACTGCGCCGTGCCGATCAGGGTCGACGGGCCGAGCAGCTCGGCCCCGATCCGGGCGAACCCGGCGTTGCACGACTGGCGGAGGAGTTCGAGCAGGTCGCCGCCGCACAGGTTGCCGCCGAAGTTGGACAGGGGCCGGGTGGTGAGCTGCGGCGTGTAGCTGGTCTCGACCGGGAACTGGGGGTCGGTGAGGCTGACCGCGTCCTCCTCGAGCGCCGAGGCGGCGGTGACCAGCTTGAAGGTCGAACCCGGGAAGAAGATGTCGCGGAACGCCCGTGCCCGGAGCGGGTTCTCCTCCTGGGCGCTCAGGTCGGCGAAGGCGGCGTTGACGGCGGTGCCGTCGTGATCGGCCAACACGTTGGGGTCGAACGACGGCCAGCTCCAGAGCGCCAGGATCTCGCCGGTGCGCGGGTCGAGGGCGACCACCGACCCCTCCCGGTCGCCGAGGGCGTTGCGGGCGGTCTGCTGCAGGTCGTGGCGGAGGCTGAGCACGACCTGCCCGGTCGACTCGCTCTCGGTGAACAGGTCGGCCAGGCTGCTCAGCTCGAGCTCGGGGGTGCGCCCGATCAGCTCGTCGTTGTAGGCCCGCTCCACCCCCTCGGCGCCGAGGTTGAACGACAGGTAGCCGGCGACGTGGGCGTAGAGCTCGCCCTCGGGATACTCCCGCTGCCGTTCGAACACCCCGTCGCTCTCCACCGACCGGGCCACGACGGTGCCGTCGACGGTCGAGATGATGCCGCGAGGTCCGGAGAAGTCGCGCTGCACGGTGCGGGTGTTGTTGGGGTCGGCTCGCAGCGCCTCGGCGTCGAAGATCTGGATGCGGTTGAGCTGCACGAACAGCAGGCCGAAGCAGGCCAGCAACACGAACAGCACCCGCCGGAGGGGTCGCTGGATCACGAGCCGCTCCCGAGCGGGGCACCCTCGGTGAAGCGAACGGTGTCGCCGGCGTTGCCGCCCGCATGGTGGGGGCGGGCGCTGTTGGCCCGGTGGGAGATCGCGATCAGCAGGGCGAGCGCGATGTAGTTGGAGATCAGCGACGATCCGCCGTAGGACACGAACGGCAGGGTCACCCCGGTGAGGGGCAGCACCCGCAGGATGCCACCGATGATCACGAAGCTCTGGAAGCCGAGCATCGAGGTGAGCCCGGCGGCCAGGTAGGCCTCGAACGAGGACCGGGCGGCCGACGCCACCCGGAACCCGGCGCCGACGAACAGGACGTAGGCGGCGAGCACGGCCGTGGCCCCGAGCAGGCCGAGCTCCTCGCCGATGGCGGCGAAGATCATGTCGGTGGGGGCGAACGGGATCTTGCCGGGGGTGCCGAGCCCGAGACCGGTGCCGGTGACCCCGCCGTCGGCCATCGCGAACGCGGCCTCGACGATCTGGAAGCCCGCCCCCTTGGGGTCGGCGAACGGGTCGATCCAGATGTCGACCCGCTGCTGCACGTGGGAGAACTGGGAGTGGGCGGCCACGGCGCCGCCGACGAACAGGACGAGGCCGGTCACGACGTAGGCGGCCCGTTCGGTGGCGACGTAGATCATCGCCAGGAACAGGGTGAAGAACAGCAGCGACGACCCGAGGTCGCGCTGGGCGATCATCACGAGCAGGGCCACGCCCCACGCCAGCAGCAGCGGCCCGAGGTGCTTGAGGTCGGGCAGGTGGAGGGGCCCGAGTCGGCGGGGGCTGAGGATCAGCAGGTCCCGCTTGTCGACCAGGTAGCCGGCGAGGAACGCGGCGAGCACGATCTTGGCGAACTCGCCCGGCTGGATGCTGAACCCGGCCACCCGCAGCCAGATCCGGGCGCCGTTGATGTTGACGCCGAGGCGCGGGATCAGCGGGAGCAGGAGGAGCACCACGCCGAGGAGGGCGAGGGAGTAGCGGTAGGGCTCGAGCCGACGGACGTCGGGCACGATGGCGAGGGTGGCGGCGAACCCGGCGAGCCCGATCAGCGTCCACGCAGCCTGGGAGTCGGCGAGGCCCGGGTCGAGGCGGGCGATCATCACGTAGCCCACGCCGTTGAGCAGGGTGGCGAGGGGCAGGAGGAGCCCGTCGGCGGCGGGAGCGAGGCGGCGGACGACGAGGTGGGCCGACAGGAACAGCGCGACCACGATCCCGAGGAAGGGCACGATGTTGGCGGGCAGCGACGCGGCGCGACCGAGGCTCGTGAGGCCGAAGGCCGAGACGGTGATGATCGAGGCGAGGACCAGGAGGCCCAGCTCGACGGTGCGGGGCCGCATCGTCGTCAGCCTCCGTCGTCGTCGGTGGAGCCGGCCGCGCCTGCGTC
>JBPEXC010000341.1:0-5587 GCA_052032035.1 Acidimicrobiales bacterium
AAGTCGGGCACCGTCGTGGCCGCTGCGTTGCCGGCGCTGACCGCACGGGAGATGCCCACGCCGGTCTGGCGACTCCAGTTGAGGAACGAGGAGACGAAGTTGCCCGACTGGGAGGCCACCCCGATGCCGCCGGCCGGCGGGAACGGAGCGACGATCTGGGCGCACAGCTGGGCCGGGGTCGACACGACGCCCTGCCCGTTCGGTCCGGCCATCAGGATGTCGAGCTCGGCGGCGACCGCCACCAGCTCGGCCTGGGCGGCGATGCCCTCCTCGCCGGCCTCGCCGTAGCCGGCCGAGGTGAGGAAGGCGGCCTTGATGCCCTTGGCGGCGCACTGGCGGAGCAGGTCGATGTTGGTCGATGCCGGCGTGCAGACGAAGACGAGGTCGATCTCGCCCTCGGGCAGGTCGTCGATCGAGGTGGCGCACTGGATGCCGAGCACCTCGGACCCGTCACGGTTGGTGGCGAACACCTTCCCCTGGTAGCCGGAGGCGAGGATGTTGTGGAGGCTGACGAAGCCGAATTTGCCAGGATGGGTGGAGGCGCCGGCGACCACGACGCCGCGCGGTTCGAACAGGGCCTGGAAGTGGGCGTCGGAGTAGCGACCGGTCATCGGGCCACCTCCACCAGGGCGTCGACGGCGACGGGCTTGCCGTCGACCACCAGGACCGGGTTGCAGTCGATCGATCGGATCTCGTCGTGGGAGGTGACGGCGTCGGACAGGGCGAGCAGCACCTTGGCCAGAGCGTCGCGGTCGACGGCGGGCTCGCCGCGGAAGGCGCCGAGGAGGTCCTGGGTGGCGAGGTCGTCGAGCATCTCGGCGGCGTCGACCGCGTCGATCGGGGCGAGGCGGATCGTCACGTCCTGGATCGCCTCGGCGAGGATGCCGCCGACCCCGAGGAGCACGGTCGGCCCGAACTGGGCGTCGGTGGAGACGCCGCAGATGAACTCGCGGTTCGACTTCACCATCGGCGCCACGAGCACCGAGACGTCGCCGTCCTCGGGGCGGGCGGCGGCCAGCAGTTCGTCGGCGGCGGCGCGCACCGCAGCGGCGTCGGCCAGCGACAGCTTGACCAGGCCTCGCTCGGTCTTGTGGGCGATGGCGTCGCCGTTGAGCTTCGCCACCACCGGATAGCCGAGACGGTCGGCCGCGGCCACCGCCTCGTCGGTCGTGTCGACCACCGCCTCCTCGAGGAACGGCACGCCGTGCGGGGCGAGCAGCTCCTTCGACTCCTGTTCGGAGAGGGTGGTGGTGGGTGGGGCTTCGGCAGTGCTCGGCGGTGCGACCTCGGACATTTCGGTCACGTTAGGGAACGGCCGGGTCGTGCGTCCAAAGCCGACGACTCGGCCCCGGCCCGTCAGGCCGGCGGCTCGACCGTCGGCGGCTCGAGGGCCGAGCGGATGAACACCGTCAGGTGGTCGAACCGGGCCTCGAGGGCGTCCTGGGAGAACGGGTCGGCGTCGAGCAGGCCGTGGAGCATCGAGTGGTCGCTGAAGTAGGTGAGCAGCGCCCCGTAGCCGGTGAGGACGAGGTGCTCGGCGTCGTGGCGCCGGAAGGTGCCGGCGTCCATCTCCCGCTCGAAGAACGCCACCGCCCGCAGGAAGTGAGGCCGCAACGCCTCCCCGAGGTCGAACCCGAGGTGGGACTGATCGGTGAGGGCCTCCCGCCGCACGATGCGCACCATGTCGGGGTTGAGGCGGAAGAAGTCGAAGCTCGCCTCGAGCACCGCGTCGACCACCGCCCACCCGTCGAGGGCCGGGTCGCGGGCGCCCTCGATCCGGGCCGACCAGTCGGTGAGCGCCTCGCGCATCAGCTCCTGGTAGATCGCCTCCTTCGACGGGAAGTAGTGGAGGAGGCTGGGTCGGCGGATGCCGACCCCGGCGGCGATGTCGTTGAGCGACGTGCCCTCGAAGCCCTGGTTGGCGAAGCAGTGGCGGGCCTCGGACAGGATGAGGTCGCGGGTGCTGAGGTCGGGCACGAGGCCGACCCTAGCGGTGTGACCGCTGGGCGGCCGACCGCGCCGGTGAGTGCCCCGAACCGTGGGGATAGCGTGCAGCCCATGGAGATCATCGCTGCGCTGTTCATGGACGACATCGAGCTCCGGTCCGTGCCGGGGCCGTCGACCCGCATCGACCTCGCCGGCATCCAGTTCTCCGCCCCGGCCCCCGCCCCGGTCCCCACCACCGTCGCACCCCATCTGGTCGTGCTCGTGTGGAACCCGCCGACCGATGCGGAGGGCGCTCCGTCCAAGACGTTCGGGGCGCTCGAGGTCGTGTTCCGGCCGATCGACGGCGACGCCGACGCCGAGCCGATCGCCCGGAACGTGCAGCCGCTCGAGATCGAGGCCGGCAAGTTCAACTATCGACTGGTGCGGGCGGATCTGCCCTTCGAGGACTACGGCACCGTGGTGGCGCACTGCTCGCTCGACGGCGGGCCGACCCACCCGGTGCCCTACACCCTCCTCCCCCCGGTCGAGTAGGCCCGCATCCCCGATGGGCGCTCCCGGCGACGGACGCGTCGCCCTGGTCTCGTCGCACCCGACCCCGCAGGTCGCGGCGGGCGAGCTGCTCGGCGCAGCCTTCGAGGCGGTCGGCCCCGCGCCGGACCTGGTGATCGTGGCGGCCGCCGGTGGTCATCGCCGACATCTGGAGACGCTGGTGGGCGCGGCCGGCGACCTGTTGGCCCCCGGGGTGCTCGTCGGCGTCGGTACCGCTGGGCTGGCGTCGCCGCTGGCGGTGACGGCCGACGGCTTCGGCATCCTCGCGCTGGGCGGCGCGTCGGTCGATGCCCGTCCCGTCTCGTTCCACGACGACGGTCGGGTCGTGACCGGGCTGCCGTCGCTGCTCGGCGAACCGGTCGTGACCGTGCTCGGCGACGCCGCCACGTGCTCGCTGCCGGCGATCGTGCGGGAGGTGCACGCCGGGGCCCCGGGCACGGTGGTGGCGGGCGGGTTGCTCGCCCGCGATCCCGACACCGGGGCGGGGGCCGAGCTGTGGCTGGATGGAGAGCGCCTCTCGCAGGGTGCGCTCGTGCTCTCGGCTCCCCGCTCGACGCCGGTCGGCGCAGCCCAGGGCCTCCGCCCGGTCGGGCCGCCACGGGTCGTGACGGCGCTCGACGGTGGCCTGGTGGTGGAGCTGGACGGCCGACCGGCGGCGGAGGTGGTGACGGCCGATCTCGCGGCTGCCGAGCCCCGCCCGCGAGGAACCGACCACCTCGTGCTGGCGCTGGTCGCCGACGAGGTGAGCGGTGCAGGGGCGGCGTCGATCGGGCCCGCGTCGATCGGGCCGGCGACCCCGGTCCTCGGGGTGCAGCGGGCACGCCGAGCGGTCGCCGTGGGCGGCGACGCTGCGACCGCGACCGCCGTGCCACCCTGGCTGCGGATCGGTGCCCGGGTCCGTCTCGCCGAGGACCACCCGGCCTGGTTGCGAGACGACGTCGCTCGTCGTCTGCCGTGCCCGTCGCCGGTGGCCCTCGCCGTGGGTGACGCCGACGGCCTCGCCGCGCTCGGCGTGGTGGGCGACGTCGTCGATGAGGTCCTCGGCCTGCGAGCCACGAGCGTCGTCGGGCCCGCCCGGCCGCGTGGTCGCCCGCCGGGTGCGGAGGTCGTCGCCGACGGAGGCGCCCGGCTGGTCGTGGTCGGCCTCGCCGGCCCCACCGAGCCTGCCGGACCCGGCTGAGGCCGCTGAGGCCACATCGTCGTCCGCGACCGTGCGTCATGCGACCGTCATCGGTTCGTCACGCTCCGTCGGGAACCACGACGCCGGGTGACAACGCCTGACGTGGCATGAAGCGCACACGTTCTCCCCACGGGCTGTCTCCCTGCGAGCCGTCTCTCCAGAAGCTGTCTCCCCGGAAGTTGGCCGCCGCCGTCCTCTCGGTTGCCCTCCTCGTCTCGGCGTGCTCGCCGTCGGACGACGAATCCGCGGACGAGGCCCTGTTCGAGCGGTCGTCCGAGTCGAGCGACGCCGACCACACCGAGGACGCAGCCGACGCCGCCACGACCGACCGCGGAGCGGACAGCGAGGAGGGATTCGCCCCCGAGTCGGCGGACGAGGACGTCGATGTCGAGGAGATGACCGAGGAGTCGGCCGAGGCCGAGGCGGCAGGCGCGGACGAGGCCGGCGGCCTGTTCGCTCCCGGGACCGACGAACGGTCCCCGATCGAGGAGGACAACACCTTCGAGAACTACGGCTACCGCGACTTCGTCGCCGCAGCCGACGACCCGCTCTCGACCTTCGCCCTCGACGTCGACACCGGCTCGTGGACGGTCGCCCGCAGCTGGCTCGATCAGGGCCAGCTCCCGCCGATCGACTCGGTGCGTCCCGAGGAGTGGGTCAACGCGTTCCACTACGACTACGACGCGCCCCGATCCGGTCTCGACGTGCAGATCGACGGCGGCCCCTCCCCCTTCGACGACGACAACCTCCTCGTCCGCATCGGTGTGCAGGCCGAGATCGTCGACGATGCCGACCGTCCCGACGCCTCCCTCGTCTTCGTCGTCGACACCTCCGGTTCGATGGACCGCGACGATCGCCTCGGCCTGGTGAAGGACTCTCTCGAGGTGCTCGTCGACGAGCTCGACGACGGCGACACCGTCGCCATCGTCACCTACGACGATCGCTCGGGCATCGTGCTCGAGCCCACCCCCGCCACCGAGCGCGACACGATCCTCGACGCGATCGACGAACTCAGGCCCGGGGGCTCGACGAACCTCGAAGCCGGTCTGCAGCTCGGCTACGACCTGGCGGCCGACATGTACGTGGCCGACGGCATCAACCGGGTCGTGCTGGCGTCCGACGGTGTGGCCAACGTCGGCACGACCGAGGCCGACGCCCTGGCCGCCATGATCCGTGACGACGCCGACGAGGGCATCGACCTCGTCACCGTCGGCTTCGGCATGGGCAACTACAACGACGTCACCATGGAACAGTTGGCCGACCAGGGCGACGGCTTCTACGCCTACGTCGACTCCTTCGCCGAGGCCGAGCGGCTGTTCGCCGACGAACTCACCTCCACGCTGTTCACGGTCGCCCGCGACGCCAAGATCCAGGTCGAGTTCGACCCCGACGTCGTCGAGGCCTACCGGCTCATCGGCTTCGAGAACCGGGGCGTGCTCGATCGCGACTTCCGCAACGACGACGTCGACGCCGGCGAGCTCGGCGCCGGGCACCAGGTGACCGCCCTGTACGAGATCGAGCTCGCTCGTGGGGCCTCCCTCGACGGACGCGACGACCTCGGCGAGGTCTTCCTGCGCTGGGAGGATCCGGGCGACCGATCGATCAGCGAGATCCGCGACGGCATCGACCCCCGGGACCTGACCGACTCGTGGGGCGCGACCGCCGACGACCTGAAGCTGGCGACGCTCGTCGCCACCTTCGCCGAGGTCAGCCGAGACAACGACCACGCGGCGGGCGTCGAGCTCGACGACCTGGTGGTCGAGATCGAGCGACTGGCCGACGATCTCGATCGCCGTGACCCCGACCACGACGCCGTCGAGGAGCTGCTCGATCTCGTCGAGGCGGCCGCTCGCCTGACGTAGCGGATCCGTCGAGTTCGGTCCTGAGGGGAGACCGGTCGCCCGCTGCGTC
>JBPEXC010000342.1:0-15895 GCA_052032035.1 Acidimicrobiales bacterium
GGCATCGCCGCCGCCATCGTCGCCCTGGTGCGCGACGGTCGCGTGGAGGACGTTCCGGCGATCGCCACCGCCGTGCCGGTCGGAACCGGCGGTGTCGCGTGGGTCGTCGGCGCCATCGCGACGTGGTCGATCACCGCCGTCGCTCGGGGCATCCGGCGCGAGCTGCGCTCGGGGCGTGACGCCGAGGCGGTGGTCGTCGTGGGCGAGGACGCACCCCGTCAGTTCCAGCTCCTGCTCGATCACCCCGAGTGCGGGTTCGCGCCCCTCGGCATCGTCACCGACCCGGCCCGCAGCCTCGACGCGGGTCTCGGCGCCCACCACCTCGGTCGCCCCGAAGATCTGCTCGAGCTCATGCAACGGTTGGGCGCCGAGTGCGCGGTGGTGGCCTCGGCGGCCGAGACGACGGTCGACCGACTCCGCTCGGCCGGACACCGGGTGGTGGTCGCCACCGGAGCCGCTCGCCTCGGCGGCGACCGGGTGCGGGTGCGGTCGGTCGGGCACCAGCCCCTGCTGGTCATCGAGCGGCCGACCGGCGAGCGTCGGATCGAGCGAGCGATCAAGCAGCTCGCCGAGCGGACGCTGGCCGCGGTCGCCCTCGTCGTCGTGGCCCCCCTCCTGCTCGTCGTCGCCGCGGCCATCCGCCTCGACAGCCCCGGCCCGGCGATCTACCGGTCGACGCGGGTGGGCAAGGGCGCGCAGGGCTTCGAGATGCTGAAGTTCCGGTCGATGTCGGCCGACGCCGACCGCCGCCGGCAGCAGCTCCTCGATCAGAACGAGCGGAACGGGCCGCTCTTCAAGATGACCGCCGATCCCCGCATCACCCGCATCGGGTCGGTGCTCCGTCGCACGTCGATCGACGAGCTGCCCCAGCTGGTCAACGTCGTGCGCGGCGACATGAGCCTCGTCGGCCCGCGCCCGGCGCTCCCCGACGAGGCGTCCCAGTTCGATCTCGAACTCCGCGAGCGGTTCAACGTGCTGCCGGGGGTGACCGGCCTGTGGCAGGTCGAGGCGCGCAACAGTCCGAGCTTCGAGGCCTACCGGCGGCTCGACCTCCACTACGTCGAGAACTGGTCGCTCCTGCTCGACCTGCGGATCGTGCTCGCGACCGTGGTCCAGGTCGCCGTCTCCCTCGCCCTCGTGCCGGCACGGCGCCTCGTCAGCGTCGACGGTGTCGTGACGGGCGCCGCCGACCCGGTGATCGACCTGCGCGAGCGCCCCGAGGATCCCGACGACGACGTCGTGCGCGACCCCTCGGTCGCCCGGGAGGCACTCCGGGCCTGAGGCCGCCCGCCCGAACACCGATTCCGAGCCGGTATCGCCTCGCTACCCTCGGGGCCCATGAGCACGCCGATCCTCGTTGCCGTCGCCTGGCCCTACGCGTCCGGGTCCCGCCACGTCGGGCACCTCGCCGGGGCCTACCTGCCGGCCGACATCTTCGCCAAGCACCAACGGCTGCGGGGCAACGACGTGCTGATGGTCAGCGGCTCCGACGTGCACGGCACGCCGATCACGGTCCGGGCCGAGAACGAGGGCGTCACCCCCCAGGACATCGTCGACCGCTACCACGGCGAGTTCGTCCGCCAGTGGGACGAGCTCGGCATGACGTGGGATCTCTACACCACGACGGGCACCGACAACCACGCCGAGGTGACGCGGGAGATGTTCCTGCGCCAGCTCGAGAACGGCCACATCGACAAGCGGGTGTCCGAGCAGTACTTCGACCCCGAGGTGGAGCGGTTCCTCCCGGACCGCTACGTCGAGGGCACCTGCCCCCACTGCGGCTATGCCGACGCTCGCGGCGACCAGTGTGACGACTGCGGGCGCACCCTCGACGTCACCGACCTGATCGACCCGCGCTCGAAGCTGTCGGGGGCCACCCCGGTGCCGCGGGAGACCGAGCACTTCTACTACCGCTTCAGCGACTTCACCGACCGGCTGAAGACCTACCTCGACGGTCGCGAGGGTTGGCGCCCCCACGTCCTCAACTTCGCCAAGGGCTGGCTCGAGGAGGGCCTGCTCGACCGGGCGATCACCCGTGACATCGAGTGGGGGATCGAGCTGCCGGTCGACGACCTCGGGCCCGGCAAGCGGATCTACGTCTGGTACGACGCGGTGATCGGCTACCTGTCGGCGTCGAAGGAGTGGGCGGCCGGCACCGACGACCCCGAGGCCTGGCGCCACTGGTGGGAGAACCCCGATGCCCGGTCCTACTACTTCATCGGCAAGGACAACATCCCGTTCCATGCCCTGTTCTGGCCGGCGCAGCTGATGGGCTACGGCGACCTCCAGCTCCCGACCAACGTTCCCGCCAACCAGTACGTGACGTTCTCGGGCGGCAAGGCGTCGGCCAGCCGCGGGATCGGTCTCACGATCCAGGAGGCGCTCGACACCTTCCAGCCCGACGCCCTGCGCTTCGCCCTCGCCGCATCGTTCCCCGAACAGAGCGACACCGAGATCTCGATCGAGGAGATCGCCCGCCGCATCAACGACGAGCTCGTGGCGACCTGGGGCAACCTCGTCAACCGGGTGCTGGCGATGACCCACAAGAACTGCGACGGCCAGGTGCTGGCGCCCGGCGAGCTCACCGCCGACGACGAGGCCCTGCTGGCCCAGGTGGATACCGCGCTCGTGGAGGCGGCCGACCACTTCGACGCCGTCGAGCTGCGAGCCGCCCTGCGTTCGGCGATGGCGGCGGCCCAGGCGGTGAACGCCTACCTCAACGCCACCGAGCCGTGGAAGGTCGTCAAGGTCGACCTGGAGCGCGGCCGCACGATCCTGTGGACCGCGCTGAGTGCGATCAACGGCGTGCGGGTGCTCTTCGCCCCGTTCCTCCCGTTCTCGACCGAGGCGATCAGTGACGTGCTGGGCCCGATCGAGGGGTGGACCCGGGCTCCGCTCGTCGAGGGCACGGAGATCCCCAAGCCCACGCCGCTGTTCGCCAAGATCGACCTCGAGACCCTCGATGGCTGACGACCCGAGCACGGTCGGCGGTTGGTTCGACAACCACTGCCACCTCACGACGATCACCCGCGACCCGGCCGAGGTGGTCGCCGAAGCGGGAGCCGGCGGCGTCGATCGGCTCCTCACCGTCGGGTGCGACGTGGCCGACAGCGCTCGGGCGATCGAGATCGCCTCCGGCTTCGACAACGTCTGGGCGACCGCCGGGGTGCACCCCCACGACGCCAAGGACGGCATCGACGGCCTCGTCGAGCTCCTCGAGGCCGGCGACGTCGTCGCCGTGGGGGAGTGTGGGCTCGACTACCACTACGACAACTCGCCCCGTGAACAGCAGCGAGCGGTCTTCGCCGAGCAGATCGCGCTCGCCCATCGCTTCGACCTCGCCCTGGTGATCCACTCCCGCGACGCCTGGGCCGACACGTTCTCGATCCTCGACGACTGCGGCGTGCCCGAGCGCACGGTCTTCCACTGTTTCACCGGCGGGCCCGACGAGGCCGAGCAGGCGCTGGCCCGCGGCACGACGCTCTCGTTCAGCGGGATCGTCACGTTCCCCTCGGCGGCCGACCTGCAGGAGGCGGCCCGACGGTGTCCACTCGAGCGGACGATGGTCGAGACCGACTCGCCGTTCCTGGCACCGGTGCCCCATCGCGGGAAGAAGAACCAGCCCGCGTACGTCGCGGTGGTCGGTCATGCCGTGGCCGAGCTGCAGGGTCGCGACCCGGCCGAGGTGGCCGAGGCGACGACGGCCAACGCCCGGGCGTTGTATCGGATCTGACACACCGACACGTCGTCGGCGGGCGATCGGACGCCCCGGAGCCGCCGGGAACCTGGGAGTTGCGTGGTCGTACGACCACGGAGAGATGTTGCGGTTGCGTTACGTCGGGCCTATCGTGCGCTCAGTGCGTGGTGGAGTCCCTCCCGTCGCGGACCGATCGACCCGGTCGTCCCGTCCGGTCAGCCTTTCCGGGCTGGTCGCCTGTGGCGTGTCGCTGATCGTCGGACTGCCCCTGCTGCTCGCCGGCGGCGACGACTCCGAGTCGACCACGATCGCCGCCCTCGAGGCCCCCGATCCGACCTCGACCACCGACACCACCGAGGTCGTGAGTTCCCTCCTCGGCGACGTCGACGTCGACGCCATGTTCGGCGCCGGCGCCCAGCTGCTCGCCGACGACCTCGTCGAGACCGACGAGGACGACGACCAGGCCGCGGCGATGTCGGTCGAGGAACTGCCCGCTGAGGTCCGGAGCAGCGAGCTCTCGGCGTCGCCCGCCGAGACCACGTCGTCGGCGCCGTCCTCGACCAGCTCGACGATCGCGGCGCCGACCACCGCACCGACCACGGCGGCACCGACGACGGCTGCGCCCGCCACGACTGCGCCGCCGGCCACGACGGCCGCTCCCGCCACGACGGCAGCGCCCACGACCGCCGCTCCAGCCACGACGGCGCCGCCGACGACTGCCGCCCCCGAGACCGCCGCCCCCGAGACGGCTCCCGCCGAGGTGGCCGCCCCCGAGACGGCGCCGGCGGCGCCGGCTGCACCCACGCCGGAGCAGTGGGCCGCCCTCCGGGCGTGCGAGTCCGGTGGCAACTACACGATCGTGTCGGGCAACGGCCTCTACTACGGTGCCTACCAGTTCGGCCTCGCCACCTGGGACAACACCGCCCGCATCGCCGGCCGCCCCGACCTGGTCGGCGTCTTGCCGTCCAACGCCTCCGCCGCTGACCAGGACGCCATGGCCTTGTCGCTGTGGACCCGTCGCGGCAACCAGCCCTGGCCCCACTGCGGCGTCCACATCCCCGACAACGGCTGATCGTCAGCCGGTGAGGCTCACACGAACGCGCATCGCCGAGCTGCTCGAGCGTCACGACCTGGAGCCGAGTCGAGCACTCGGGCAGAACTTCCTCTGCGACCCCGACCTCGTCGACAAGATCGTGCGGTTGGCCGGGGTGGAGCCCGGCGACCGGGTGGTGGAGATCGGTCCGGGCCTGGGTTCGCTCACGGTCGGGCTGGCTGCCGCCGGGGCGTCGGTCACCGCCGTCGAGATGGATCGACACCTGCTCGCTCCCCTCGGTGAGGTGGTCGACGGGCTCGACGTCGAGATCGTCCACGGCGACGCCGCACTCGTCGACTGGCCGGCCCTCCTCGGCGACCACACCTGGCACCTGGTGGCCAACCTTCCCTACAACGTCGCCACCCCGCTCGTGCTCGACCTGCTCAGCACCCAGCCCCGCATCGGCCGCTACCTGGTGATGGTGCAGCGCGAGGTGGGGGAGCGCTTGGCCGCCGATCCTGGCTCACGTCAGACCGGCATCCCCTCGATGATCCGGGCCTACTGGGGGACCGCTGCGGTGGTGGCCAAGGTGCCGCCGCAGGTGTTCCTGCCCCAACCGCGCGTCGATTCGGTGCTGGTCCGCATCGATCGCGCCGAGACCCCGCGGGTCGACGCCCCGTTCGACGCGTTCTCGACGCTCGTACGGGCCGGCTTCGGGCAGCGGCGCAAGATGCTGCGGCGGAGCCTGGGTGGCCACCTCAGTGCGGCCGAGATCGAAGCGGCCGGGGTGGCCCCGACCGAACGGGCCGAACAGCTCGACCTCGAGGCGTGGGGGGCCCTCGCCCGTGCAGTGTCGTCGAGGGCAGTGTCGTCGAGGGCGGTGTCGTCGAGGGTGGCCGACCCCGACCCGAGGGGCGAGACTGACGGTCGATGACCACGACCATCGTCGCCCCCGCCAAGCTCACCCTGTCGCTCCGGGTCACCGGCGTGCGCGCCGACGGCTATCACCTGATCGACGCCGAGATGGTCACGCTCGACCTCCACGATGTGCTCGAGATCGACCCTCGGGGTGACGGCTTCCGCCTCGTCGGGGGCGGCGACGACGTGCCCGCTGACGGCGACAACCTCGTGGTCCGGGCCCTCGGGCTCACCGGACGGCGTGCCGGACTCACCCTCCACAAGCACATCCCGTCACAGGCCGGCCTCGGCGGGGGCAGCGCCGATGCGGGAGCCGTGCTGCGCTGGGCCGGCTACGACGACCTCGAGGCGGCCAGCCGGCTGGGCGCCGACGTGCCGTTCTGCATCTCCGGGGGCCGGGCCCGGGTCCGGGGGATCGGTGAGCAGCTCGAGCCGCTGCCCCACGTCGACCGCACCCTCACCCTGCTCCTCCCGCCGCTGTCGTGTCCCACGCCGGCGGTGTTCCGGGCCTGGGACGAGCTGGGTGGACCGACGAACGACGAGAGCCCCAACGACCTCGAGGCTGCCGCGCTCGCGGTGGTGCCGGAACTGGCGCGCTGGCGCGACGAGTTCGCCGAGCTCACCGGTCGACGGCCGACGATGGCCGGGAGCGGGGCGACGTGGTTCGTCGAGGGCGAGTACCCCGGCGACCGGCGCGTCGTCGTGCGCACCACGCCGAGCGGCTGGACGCCGTCACCCTGAGCGCGTCACACTCGACGGCTCACACTCGAGGGCTCACACGCACCCGGTTCCACCGTGCGCGATGCCGTCCTGCCGACGCCGAGGGCGGGGCGGGTGCAGCGACACGCGGAACGACCACCCCGTCGGGGTGGTCGTCGGTGTCGACGGCACACACGCAGTCGACGGTCGAAGGCACCCGCAGGTGCCGGACGAGGCGGTCTTTACTTCTTGTTGCGACGCTGGACGCGCGTGCGCTTCAGCAGCTTGCGGTGCTTCTTCTTGCGCATGCGCTTGCGGCGCTTCTTGATCAACGAACCCATAGGGCCACAGACACTATCGTCGCCAGGGTCGGCCGCAACCTCGCCGGCCGGGCAAATCCCCTCGGGGATGGGCGGCCCGGCAGCTAGGGTGCGGCGCACGATCCCGGGTAGTTCAGCTGGTAGAACACTGGACTTTGAATCCAGCCGTCGCAGGTTCGAGCCCTGCCCCGGGAGCCAAACGACCGTCGGTGGCGCGATGCGTGACCGCCGGTGCGCTAAACCGGTGTGATGACCCCGGCATCCGGATCCGCTTCGGCCCCGCTCGGCGCGGCCGGGGCACGGCCCCTCCAGGCGATCGTGATCGCCACCAGTTCCGGGGCGCCGATGCACTCGGCCCGGCCCAAGCCCCTCCACGTGCTCTGCGGGCGCCCGATGTTGCGCTACGTGCTCGACGCGCTGTCCGACGCCGGCGCCGCCGACATCAGCGTGGTCACCGGTTCGGCGGGCGAACGCATCAGCAAGCGGATCATGGAGGACCCGCCCAGCGCTCGGGTCACCTGGGTCGAGCAGCGGGCCGGCAAGGGGTCGGCCGACGCCGCCCAGCTCGCCCTCACCGAGTTCGACGACCTCGACGACGACGGCGGCGACGTCGTGGTGATGCCGGCCGACCTGCCCCTGGTCCGGGCCGAGAGCCTGGCGGCGCTGGTCGCCGCCCACCGCTCCTCCGGGGCGGCCTGCACCGTCCTGACCGCCCCTGCGACCGGTCCGGACGACCGGCGGGCGCGCGTCCAGCGCGATCGCCACGATCGGGTGCGTGGCCTGGTTCGCCACGTCGAGCTGATCGGCGACGAGGGCGAGAGCGACGAGGTGTCGCTCGGCGTCTACTGCGTCCGTCGGTCGCTGCTCGCTCCCGCAACCCGCCGGGTGCTGCCCGACCTGGTCGACGGACGCCAGCGCATGGTCGACGTCCCCGGCGTGCTGGCCGAGAGCGGCCACCCGGTCGAGACGGCCTCGGTGGTCGCCGAGCCCGGCGACGTGCAGGCGATCGACGACCGGGTGCTCCTCGCCGACGCCGAGGCCGAGCTGCGTCGACGGATCAACCGCCGGTGGCTCGAGCACGGGGTGACGATGGTCGACCCGGCCCACACCTACATCGACTCCACCGTCGTCCTCGGCACGGATGTCACCTTGTTCCCCGGCACGATCCTCCAGGGTCGCACCGTGATCGCGGACGGCTGCGAGATCGGCCCCGACACCCGCCTCGATCGGTGCTCGGTGGGAGCCAACTCGGTGGTGGAGAAGACGATGGCCCGGCTGGCGACGATCGGCGACGACTGTCGTGTCGGGCCGTTCGCCGCCGTGGAGCCGGGTGCGGAGGTGGGGGACGGCACGATCACCGGACCCTTCTATGCTGCGGGGGCGGGTGCCTGACCGGACACCCCGAGTCGAGCCTGCACCGGAGGAGCCTCCGATGATGGAAGCGCCCAGCACCAAGACCCTGAACCTCTTCGCAGGTCGTCACAACCAGGAGTTGGCCGAGGCCGTCGGCCGCTGCCTCGGCATCGAGGTTACCGAGGCCCACCTCAGCCAGTTCGCCAACGGCGAGACGCACTGCCGGTTCGCCGAGTCGGTGCGCGGCAGCGATGTGTTCATCCTCCAGAGCCACGGCTCGCTCGAGGGGCGGTCGCTCAACGACTCGATCATGGAGCACCTGATCATGGTCGACGCTGCCCGCCGGGCCTCGGCCAAGCGGATCACGGCCCTGCTGCCCTTCTACGGCTACGCCCGGCAGGACCGCAAGAGCGAGGGGCGCGAACCGATCACGGCTCGCCTCGTGGCCGACATGTTCCAGGCCGCCGGCGCCGCTCGGCTCGTGTCGGTCGATCTCCACTCCGGGCAGATCCAGGGCTTCTTCAACGGCCCGGTCGACCACCCCACCGCCATGCCGGTGCTGGTCGACCACCTGCGGTCCTACGGCAGCGACCTCGTCGTCGTGTCGCCCGACGCCGGCCGGGTGAAGGTGGCCGAGCGCTACGCCCAGCAGCTCCACGCCGACCTCGCCATCGTCCACAAGCGGCGGCTCAAGGGCGTGAAGAACGCCGTGGAGGCCAAGGACATCGTCGGGGAGGTCGAAGGTCGGGCGTGTGTGCTGATCGACGACATGATCGACACGGCCGGCACGATCTGTCAGGCCGCCGAACTGCTCGTGGAGCGAGGGGCCAGTTCGGTCCTCGCCGCCGCGACCCACGGCGTCTTCAGCGGGCCCGCCATCGATCGGTTGAAGAACTCGGTGCTCGACGAGGTCGTCGTCACCGACACCCTGCCGCTGCCGGCCGAGAAGCAGTTCGACAAGCTGACCGTGCTGTCGGTCGCACCCCTGATCGCCGACGCGGTGCGAGCGGTGTTCGAGGACACCTCGGTCAGCCGGATCTTCGACGGCCAGAACCAGAACTGACCGCCGCGCGCGCCGCCGTCGAGCCCGGTCGGGGCCGGGGGTGTCGATCGGGGACCGACCCCGGGTAGGCTGTCAGGCCGTTGCACGCCCCCGCCGGGGCCACCCGCGTGCCCAGGGGGCATCGGGCCTGTCGTTCAATCGAGGAATTCCCCATGTCGACCGTCGTCACCGCCAAGACCGGCCGAGCCACTGGCTCGGGTCCCGCCCGCCGCCTGCGCGCCGAGGGCGAGCTGCCCGGCGTCGTCTACGGCCTCGGGCAGGATCCGATCTCGGTGAACGTCACCTACACCGAGCTGCGTGACGCCCTCAAGGGCGAGGCCGGCATGAACACCGTGTTCATGCTCGATCTCGAGGGCACCCAGACCGAGGTGATCGTGCGCGACGTCCAGCGCGACCCGATCAAGCGCACCGTCACCCACGCCGACTTCCTGCGGGTCGACGAGAGCTCGAAGATCACCGTCACCGTGCCCGTCGTGCTCACCGGCAAGTCGACCGCCGTCGCCGACGCCGGCGGCATCATCGAGCAGAAGCTCCACCAGCTGAAGGTGCGCTGCTCGCCCCACAGCATCCCGAACGAGATCGCCGTCGACATCTCCACGATGACCCTCGACGACCGCCTCGCCGTCGGCGACGTCACCCTGCCCGACGGGGTCGTGTCGAAGATCCCCGGCCGCATCACGATCGCCGCCACCGTCATCCCGCGTGGCGCCCGCCAGCTGGAAGAGGAAGAGGCCGAGGCTGCCGAGGCTGCCGCCGCCGAGGGTGGCGACGACGCCGCCGACGCCGGCGACGACGACTGATCCCGTGGCCCGGCGCTCGGTCGCCGGGCTCGGTCGCCTCGTGTCCCGACTCAAGCGTTCCTCCAACGACCAGGCCCGGCGCGGCACGCCCGCCGACTTCCTGGTCGTCGGATTGGGCAATCCCGGCGACAACTTCGTCAACACCCGCCACAACGTCGGGGCCGACGCCGTCGAGTTGCTGGCCCAGCGCCACGGCTCGGGGCTGGCGAAGTCGAAGGAGCGGGCACTGTCGGCCGAGGTCCGCATCGGCCAGGCCCGGGTGGCGTTGGCGTTCCCGCAGACGTTCATGAACAACTCGGGCGAGTCGGTCCGGCTCCTCGCGCGTCGCTACGGGATCGAGGACGCCGACCAGCTCGTCGTCGTGCACGACGAACTCGATCTCGACGTCGGGCGCCTGAAGGTCAAGCAGGGCGGTGGCCTCGCCGGCCACAACGGCCTGCGTTCGATCGTGCAGCACGTCGGCACGACCGACTTCATCCGGTTGCGGATCGGCGTCGGCAAACCCCCGCCGTCGCAGGCGGGCCGCGACTACGTGCTCCGGCGACCCGGCAAGGCCGACGCCGAGGCGCTCGGCGTCGCTCTCGAGGCGGCGGCCGATGCCGTCGAGCTGTTCATCGCCGAGGGCATCGACGTGGCGATGAACCAGGTCAACCGCCGCCCGGACTGAGCGCCGCTCACCCGACCCCGGCCCGCGATCCTCGGGCACTACCGTGACGGTGATGCCCCCCGTCGTCGCCCGCCCCCGCATCCTCGCCTGCCTGGCCGCCGCCGGTGCCGCCGTGGCCGCCCTGTCGCTCTCGGACCGGGCGCCGTCGCTCGTCGAACACGGCCTCTGGACCGGACGTGATCTCTACCACCGCCTCGAGATGCGGACGGGGTTCGACCTCCTGCACCGCTCGGACATCCCCCTCGCCTGGGAGACCGCCGGCCACATCGTGCTGTGGGCCGTCGTCGCCGGTCTGGCCACGCTCGCCCTCGGCCGTCGTCGCTCGATCGTCCCGATCGTCGTGGTCGCCGTCCTGGCGTCGATCGGGGTCGAGGTGGCCCAGGTGATGTGGAGCGCCACCCGTGAGGCGGAGTGGGGCGACGTCGTGGCCAACACCGTCGGCGCCACGGCAGGGGCGACCGGCGCTCGGTTGCTCGATCATCTCGGCACCGGAATCGGGCGAACCGCCGCCCGGGTTCGCAGCTCGGGCGCACCCACTCCGTAGCCTGACGCGGTGAGCTTTCGCCGCCTCCCGTCCCTCGTCGTCGACGACCCCGCGCTCGAGCGCGTCATCGGTCGGGCCGTGTCGGCCCTCGCCGTGCCCGAGCCGGCGCGAGCGATCGCCCTGGCCGCGCTGGCGGAGGGCACGGGACGGCGCCCGGTGCTGGTCGCGGCCCCCACCACCGGCGACGCCGACCGCCTGGTCGACGACCTGCGGCGCTACCTCGGCGACGACGAGGTCGTGTCGTTCCCGGCCTGGGAGACGCTCCCGTTCGAGCGCGTGTCGCCGTCGATCGAGACGATGGGCCGGCGGCTCCAGACGATGTGGCGACTGCGCCGGCCCGGCCGGGTGCCGGCGGTGGTCGTGGCCCCGGCCCGCGCCCTGGTGCAGCGGCTGAGCCCTCACGCCGCCGAGGTCGAGCCGATCGTCGTCGGCGTCGAGGACCAGCTCGACCCGCAGGCCCTGGTCGCCGACCTCGTGGCGGCCGGCTACCGCCGCGAACCCCAGGTCGAGCATCGCGGGGAGGTGGCGGTGCGCGGGTCGATCGTCGACGTCTTCCCGTCCACCGCCGAGTCGCCGGTCCGCATCGACCTGTGGGGCGACGAGGTCGACCGGCTGACCCTGTTCAACATCAACGACCAGCGGTCGACCGTCGACCTGGCCGAGATCGAGATCTTCCCCTGTCGCGAGCTGTTGCCGACCCCCGAGGTCGTCGAGCGAGCGGAGGAACTCGTGGCCACCGCGCCGTGGGGGCGCGAGCAGTGGGAGCGGCTCGCTCGGGGCGAACAGTTCGACGGGATGGAGTCGTGGCTGCCGTGGCTCACGTCGTCGGAGGAACTCCTGCCCGACCTGCTCGACGCCGACGCCCAGATCGTCCTCGTCGAACCGAAGCGGCTCCGCGACCGAGGCGCCGACCTGCTCGCCGAGGAGGCCGACCTCGCGGGGTCGCTGGCCAAGACCTGGGGCGCGGTCGAGGAGGGTGAGGCCGACGGCGCCGACGGGTTCCCCCGCCTCCACCTCGACTTCGAACGGCTCCTCGCCCACACCGCCGCACCGGTCGTGACGATGACGGCGATCCCCGAGAGCCCCGACGTCGCCGTGCTCGACGCCGGCGGCTGGGACGCACCCGGCGACGAGTTGGCCGGCCGCCTGCGTCACGTGCGCGACGCCGGCGCCCGGGTGATCGTGTGCGCCGACGGTGAGGGCTCCGCCGGGCGGGTGGCCGATCTCCTGGCCGGCTGGGGCATCCACCCGACCGATCACGGCACCACCGTCCCGGACGTGTTCACCCCCGGTGTCCACCTGGTCGTCGCCCAGATCCAGCGAGGCTTCTCGCTCCCCGGCGTGGGCGTGGCGGTGATCACCGAGGCCGAACTCACCGGTCGGCGCCGGGCCCACCGCAAGGCCAAGCCCCGCAAGCGGCAGAGCGAGGGCTTCTTCGACGACCTCTCGCCCGGCGACTACGTGGTTCACCACCAACACGGCGTCGGCCGCTTCGGCGGGATGGTCAAGCGAGCGATCGGGGGTCACGAGCGCGACTACCTGATGCTCGAGTACCGCGGCGACGACAAGCTCTACGTCCCGTCGGACCAGATCGATCTGATCCGCCACTACACCGGCGGCGACCAGCCGAGCCTCCACAAGCTCGGGGGATCCGACTTCGCGAAGTCGAAGGCGAAGGTCCGTTCGGCCGTCGCCGAGATCGCCCAGGAGCTCGTCGTCCTCTACCAGCAGCGGTTGACCACCGAGGGCATCGCCCACGGTGACGACACCCCCTGGCAGGCCGAACTGGCCAACTCGTTCCCCTACGAGCTCACCCCCGACCAGACCACGGCGATCGAGGCGGCTCTCCAGGACATGGAGCAGGCCACGCCGATGGACCGGCTCGTGGTCGGCGACGTCGGGTTCGGCAAGACCGAGATCGCCGTGCAGGCGGCCTTCAAGGCGGTGCAGAGCGGCCACCAGGTGGCCGTCCTGGTGCCGACGACACTGCTGGCCCAGCAGCACTACCAGACGTTCTCCGAGCGCTACGCCCCCTATCCGGTCCGGGTCGAGGTGTTGAGTCGCTTCCTCACCACCGCCCAGGCCCGCCAGGTGGTGACCGCCACTGCGGCCGGCGAGGTCGACGTGCTGATCGGCACCCACCGGATGCTGAGCGACGACGTGCAGTTCCCCAAGCTCGGCCTGCTCGTCGTCGACGAGGAGCAGCGGTTCGGCGTCACCCACAAGGAGGCGATCAAGCAGTTCAAGGCCCAGGTCGACGTGCTCACCCTGTCGGCCACCCCGATCCCGCGCACCCTGGAGATGAGCCTCACCGGCATCCGCGACCTGTCCCAGCTGCAGACCCCACCCGCCGATCGGCAACCGATCCTGACCTACGTCGGTGAGTACGACGACCGGGCGGTGGCCGAGGCGATCCGACGGGAGCTGCTGCGCGACGGGCAGGTGTTCTACGTCCACAACCGGGTGCAGTCGATCGAGAAGGTGGCCGGCGAGCTGCGCGAACTCGTGCCCGAGGCGCGGATCGCCACCGCCCACGGCCAGATGGACGAGGGCTCCCTCGAGAAGGTCGTCCTCGACTTCTGGGAGGGCGAGTACGACGTGCTGGTCTGCACGACGATCATCGAGTCCGGTATCGACATGCCGACGGTCAACACCCTCGTCGTCGACCGGGCCGAACTGCTCGGCCTCGGCCAGCTCCACCAGCTGCGCGGACGGGTCGGGCGCTCCGGCCAGCGGGCCTACGCCTACCTGTTCACCCGTCCCGACGCCGTGTTGAGCGAGGAGGCCTACGAGCGGCTCAAGACGATCGGCGAGTCGACCGCCCTGGGGTCCGGCTTCAAGATCGCCATGCGCGACCTCGAGATCCGCGGGGCCGGCAACCTGTTGGGCGAGGGCCAGTCGGGCCACATCGCCGCGGTCGGCTACGACCTCTACTGCCAGCTCGTCACCGAGGCCGTCGCCGAACTCAACGGCACCCCGATCCCCGAACCGGTCGAGATCAAGCTCGACCTGCCGGTCGACGCCAACCTGCCCGACGACTACGTGGCGACCGAGGCCCTCCGGCTCGAGGCCTACCGCCGCCTGGCGGCGGTGACGACCGAGGAGGAGGTCGAGGACATCCGGGCGGAGTGGCTCGATCGGTTCGGGCCGATCCCGCCGGTGGCCGAGCGGCTGCTCGAGGTGGCCCGTCTGCGCGCCGAGTGCGCCCGCCTCGGGGTGCGCGAACTCGTCGTGGTCAAGGGCCCCGGATTCGGCGGCCCGGAGTGGATCGCGAAGCTCGGTCCGGTGCAGATGAAGGTGTCGCAGGAGATCCGGTTCAAACGGCTCTTCAAGCACGGCGTGTGGAAGCCGCAGGAGTTCGGTCCCGACGGTGGACAGGTGCAGGTCGGGCTCAAGAAGAAGCAGACGCTGGCCCCGGACCTGGTGACCTTCCTGGCCACGATGTGGCCGCCGGAGGGCGCCGAGCCTCCGTCGGAGCCAGTTGCCAGCGCGGGGAGGCGCCCGCGTCGGTGATGCTCGGGCCTCAGGCCCGGCAGCTCTCCTGGTAGACGAAGAGGATCCAGTCGCGCAGTTCCTGCGAGTTGGAGACCTCGCCCCGGAACGCCTGGTAGTCGGCCAGGCTCAGGCCGTTGGCGGCCAGCTTGTCCTCCAGGCTGGCCGACATCGCAGCCGGGCTGTCGAAGGTGCGGCGCTGGAGTTCGCAGACCCAGTCGGCCTCGAAGTGCACGAGGAGCTCCTGGTCGTCGGCCAGGGGGCTCTCCGGTTCGGCCTCGATCAGCAGGGTGGTCGTGGTGGTGATCGCCGCGATCTCCTCCTGGTACGCCAGCTCCTCGGGGGTCGGCTCGTCGTCGGCAGCGGTGTCCGAGCCACCGCACGCCGCAGCCGACACGGCGATCCCGACGCTCACGGCGATCGAAACTGTCCTACGCAGGTCCACCTCTGGATCATCGGGTCATTCAGGGGCCACTTGAGCGCAATTCGTCGGCAGCACCTCGGAGCGGTACGTTCGGCCCATGGCAGAGCAACCCGTGACCATCGGCACACCATCGGGCGACGCCACGGACGCCTCCGCGGCGCCCCGCATCGACGACTGGGCAGGCCTGGTCGACGACCTCAACCGACTCCTGCGGCTGCGCACCACGCCGATCGGCATGAAGATGTTCGCCACCGCGGCCGAGATGGAGGCCGTGGAGCGGATCCGCCGCCCGAACTCGATCCACACGACCGATCAGATCGTCGGCATGGCGGCCCGATTGAACTGGACGGTGGGCATCACCAACGACGATCTCGTCGGCCCGCAGTGCGGCGCCGTCCTCGGGCTCCATCCGCGCGACGAGGAATGGTTGAGCGGCGACCGCATGGCGGGGGTGTGGTTCGAGACCCTCGAGGACGCCTCGGCGCACCAGCACGCCATGCACACCGTGCCCGACGACCGCTACGAGGCGATGGCGGTGTCGCCGCTGGCGACCGGCCGACTCGACCCGCCCGACATCGCCCTCGTCTACGCAAACCCGGCCCAGATGATCCTGATCATCAACGGCCTGCAGTGGTCGGGCTACCGGAAGTTCGACTGGGGTTGCGTCGGCGAGTCGGCGTGTGCCGACTCGTGGGGCCGGGCCCTCGCCACCGGCGAACCGAGCCTGGCGCTTCCCTGTTACGCCGAACGCCGGTATGGCGGTGTCCCCGACGACGAACTCCTGATGGCGCTTCGTCCGGCCGATCTGCTGAAGGCTCTCGACGGCATGGAGGCGCTGGCCGGAAACGGCCTGCGGTATCCCATTCCTCCCTACGGGATCCAGAC
>JBPEXC010000343.1:0-7353 GCA_052032035.1 Acidimicrobiales bacterium
TCCATGCAACGGGGATGTCCCGACCGCGCCCGGCCGAAACCTCAGTCGGCCGAGTGGTGCGTCACTCCGCCGGGGGCCAGGTGTTCCAGGGCGGGCCGATGCCCTCGGTGGACGCGACCCACGCGAGCGGCTCCGCCTGCTCCGGACCGTCGGCATCGAGGACGGTGTCGTTCCAGATGTCGATCTGGTAGTAGAGGATCGAGGCGGCCAGGTTCGGATGGACGTAGAGACTCCCGATGGCCGACACGACGACCGTCCCGCCGTCGGCACGACCGCTCACCTGGCTCTCTGTCGGCCGGAGGTCGAGGTCGGCGTCGGGGCCGACCCAGCGGCGCACCCCGATCCCCTGGCCGACGGTGAGCGGCATGCGCTCGACGCGGATCTGGGCCGGACCCACGCCACACCAGGTCTCCATCCCCGGCACGGCGTAGCGAAGCTCCCGGAAGGGGATCTCACTGCTCGTGGCCACGCCGTGGAACTCCGGAGCGAGGGTCCAGGCCGTGACCGCAGCGCCTCGGGTGTAGAAGCCCGTGCCGAGTGCCCAGGTCCAGTACTCGAGGCCCTCCGCATCGGGTTCACGGTCGAGGATGTTGGCGTAGAGCTGGACGACGAACTCCTCGTCGCTCAGCTCGCCATAGCGGTCGATGAACTCGGGAGATCGAGCGAAGTGCTCGGCCGCCTCGTTGATCCCGCCGTCGAGACCGGTGACCCATCGGGTCCAGAAGTCGAGCCCTGCCTCGTCGGGCTCGCGCAGGAAGAACGCTCGATAGAGGTCCTCGACCGGCTCTGCCATCGTCCGGCAGTGGTCGCCGGCGGTGATGTCGACCTCCGCCGCCGCCGGGGTGGCCGGAACACCGAAGAGTCCGAGCGCGGCGGAGAGCCCGGCCGCGCCGATCAGGGTTCGTGCAACTCGTCGCATGCCGCGATCGTGACACGACGTCCCGATCGGCGGGTGGATGCGGCTGACACCGCCCGGCGAGCCGCCGGGTCAGGCCGCCTTGATCTGGGCCAGCGTCGACGTCACGGTCTCGGCGGGCAGGGCGGCGGGCACGTAGAAGCTGAGCCGGTCGACGAGCCCGCCGTAGCGCTCGACGAGCTTGGTGCCGAGCTGATCGGGTTCGGCGACCACGGCGAAGCCGTCGAGCACGTCGTCGTCGATGATCGTGCCCATCGCCTCCCACTCCCCTCGCTTCGACATCGCGTTCAGCTCGGGCTGGAGGTCGCCCCAGCCGTGATGATCGAGCACGGGCTTGTAGGCCGGCGTCGACCCGTAGAAGGCGATCCGCTCCTTGGTGAGCTTGGCGTTGGCCGCCATCTCCTCCTCGGTGGCGCCGGTGACGACGAAGCCGGGGAGGGCGACCTCGATCTTGTCGTCGCGGCCCGACCGCTCCCGCCCCTCGGCGAGCTTGGGCAGGGTGACGTCGCGCAGGAACTCGGCCGTGGTGAACCCGTGGGCCAGGAAGCCGTCGGCCACCTCGCCCGCCACTCGGGTCATCAGGGGACCGACACCGGCGAGGAACACCTTGGGAGCGCCGGCTTCACGCTGCCGGGGCGTGAACATCGGGGTCATGATCGTGTGGGTGTAGTAGTCACCCCGGAAGTCGAGCTTGTCGCCGGTCGACCAGGTGTGCCAGATCGCGTGCATCGCCTCGATGAGTTCCTTCATCCGGGCGGCCGGGTCGCTCCACGGCATCGAGTAGCGCTTGGTGATGTGGGGCTTGATCTGGCTGCCCAACCCGAGCACGAACCGGCCGTTCGACAGCTGGTTGAGGTCCCAGGCGATCTGGGCCATCGTCATCGGGCTGCGAGCGAACGCGACGGCGATCGAGGTGCCGAGGGTGACCCGCTCGGTGGCGGCCGCCGCAAGGGCGAGGGGCAGGAAGGGGTCGTTGCCCACCTCGGCGGTCCACACCGCGTCGTAGCCGGCCTCCTCTCCACTGCGGGCGGCCTCGGCGGCCCGGTCGAGACGAGAATCGAGGGTCATGTCGACGTCCATCGCCGCAACGTAATCCAGGGCGCCGTACGAGTGTCAAAGCCGCTCCCGCCGCCCGAGCGACCGTCCGGTCGATTGGGGCCCGAAGTCCCTGCCTGGCCCCGGCGCGACCGGCCACAATGAGGACCGAGAACGACCACCCCGGCAACAGGAAGGCAGCCCCGTGCGCATCGTCAGCATCCTCGGTGACATCACGACCCAGGAGGTCGACGCCATCGTCAACGCCGCCAACACCACCCTGCTCGGCGGCGGGGGTGTCGACGGCGCCATCCACGACGCCGCCGGGCCCGAACTGCTCGAGCACTGCCGCACCCTGGACGGCTGCGACGTCGGCGACGCCAAGGTCACGCCCGGCTTCGCCCTGCCGGCCGACTGGGTGATCCACACCGTCGGGCCGATCTGGCACGACGGTGAGCACTCCGAGCCCGAGCTGCTCGCCTCGTGCTATCGCACCTCGCTCGCCCGGGCCGACGAGGTCGGTGCCACGACGGTCGCCTTCCCGGCGATCAGCACCGGCATCTTCGGCTACCCGGTCGAGGCCGCCGCTCGGGTGGCGCTCGAGACGCTCCGCTCGGCCGCCACCTCGGTCGAGGAAGTGCGGCTCGTCGCCTTCGACGACCGCACCCACGAGGTCTACGAGCAGTTGCTCGGCGCCGCCGCCTGACGTGCGCCCGAGCGCTCGGGCGGGCATCCTCGGGCCATGTACATCGACGGCCAATGGACCGAGGCCCGCAGCGGCGCCAGTTTCGAGGTGACCAACCCCGCCACCGGCGAGGTGATCGGGACGGTGCCCGACGGCGGCGCCGACGACGCCCGTGACGCCGTGGCGGCGGCCGACGCCGCCTTCGGGGCATGGGCGTCGACCACCGCGTTCGAGCGGGCCCGCCTGCTCTATCGGGCCTGGGAGCTGATGGTCGAGCGGGCCGACGACCTCGCCGCGCTGATGACGACCGAGCAGGGCAAGCCCCTGCGGGCCTCGAAGGCCGAGGTGAACTACGGCGCCGACTTCCTGAAGTTCTTCGCCGAGGAGGCCACCCGGGTCGCCGGCGAGTGGCTGCCGTCGGCCCGCCCCGACCAGCGGTTCCTCGTCCTCCACCAGCCGGTCGGGGTGGTGGCGGCGATCACGCCGTGGAACTACCCGATGTCGATGCTGACCCGGAAGATGGGGCCGGCCCTCGCCGCCGGCTGCACCATCGCGCTGAAGGCCGCCGAGGCCACCCCGCTGTGCGCTCGGGCGATCGTCGAGATCTTCCACGACGCCGGCTTCCCCGCCGGCACGGTCAATCTGGTCACCGCCCTCGATCCGAAGCCGATCGGTGAGGTGTTCACCAGCGATCCTCGGGTGGCGAAGTTGACGTTCACCGGGTCGACCGCCGTCGGCAAGATGCTGGCCGGCCAGGCAGCGTCGAACATGAAGCGGGTCTCGGTGGAGCTCGGCGGGCACGCCCCGTTCATCGTCTTTCCCGACGCCGACCCGGTGCGGGCCGCCAAGGGAGCCGCCGCCCTCAAGTTCCTCAACTCGGGGCAGGCGTGCATCAGCCCCAACCGGCTCTACGTGCACACCTCACAGGCCGAGGCGTTCACCGACACGCTCGTCGAGCGGGTCGGTCGGGTGAAGGCCGGCCCCGGCACCGCCGAGGGCGTCACCGTCGGGCCGCTGGTCAACGAGGCTGCGGTGGCCAAGGTCGAGCGCCAGGTCGACGACGCCGTGGCCAAGGGGGCGACGGCGCCGGTCGGCGGCGCCCGCCTCACCGACGACCCGTTCGACCGCGGCCACTTCTTCGCCCCGACGCTGCTGACCGGGGTCACCGACGAGATGGTGATCTACCGGGAGGAGACCTTCGGCCCGGTCGCCCCGGTGATCGTCTACGACGACCCCGACCAGGTGATCGATCTCGCCAACGACACCGCCTACGGCCTCGCCGCCTACGTCTACTCCACCGAGTTGTCGACGGCGATGCGAGCCTTCGAGCAGCTCCGATTCGGCATCATCGGGATCAACGACGTCAACCCGACCGCGGCCCACGCCCCGTTCGGCGGGATGAAGGATTCCGGCCTCGGCCGCGAGGGCAGCCGGGAGGGCATCACCGAGTACCTCGAGACGAAGCTCGGGGGCTTTGCGCTCTGACCGGCCGGGACCGCTGACGCGTCAGATCGCGCAGCGGTCCCGATTGCGAAGCCGGTAGACGAGGGCCCACACCAGGAGCACGATGCTCCCCACCGCCAGGTAGGGCTGGATCGGGGCGAACCAGCGCAGCGCGCCCGAGCTGCCGACGGCGAGCAGCACGATCTTGTTGCAGACTGGGCAGCCGACGGCGAGGAAGCTCAGCCCGGCGCCCCAGGCGCCCCGCTTGTCGGCGGTGTCGAGCGATGCGTCGGCGTCGAGCCGGGCCGCCATCTCGGTGGTGTCGACCGGCAGGGAGAGCGTGACGAGCGCGCCGCCGAGCAGCGAGGTGACGATCAGCGACGGCCACACCCACCACTCGGGATCGATCTTGCGGACCAGGAACGGCGAATCGATCAGCGCCGTGAGCACGGCGGTGAACAGGGCGAAGCCGATCGCCGCAGCCGCACCGAGAGCGACCCGGGTCCGCAGCGAGTAGCCGCGCCGAGCAGGTGCAACGAGTTCGGCGGTCGCCTCCATCACGATGTCGGAAATGTAGTCGGGGTGGCCACCAGGGGAGAACTACCCGGCGACGGCCACGGCGAGTGCTCGTTCCCTACGGTCCGCCCCCATGTCGACGACGGCGGAACGAGAGCGCGCAACCTGGGCCCGGGTCCACGGGCCGCTGCAGGCGAATCGGCACGCGGATGTCCGCCTCGGCGGCACGACCCTCGACGGGGACACCCGACGGGTGCTCGGGGGGTCGCTGGCCACCTTCCAGCTGGGCGAGTCGGGCACCGGCGAGCACCTGTTCGCAGCGGCCGCCGCAGCGGGCGTGAGCGCCGACCACCTGGCCGACCTCCGAGCCTTCATCGCCGAGGAACAGGAGCACGCACGCCTGCTCGAACTGGTCCTCGATGCGCTCGGGCACCCGCTCCGAACGTCGCACTGGACCGACGCTGCGTTCGTCGTCGTCCGGCGCAGCCGATCGCTGCGGGCCGAGGTGCTCACCCTGCTGGTGGCCGAGGTGATCGCCATCCGCTACTACGGCGCCCTGCGCGACGGGGTCGCCGACCCCGCGATCGCCGCGGTGTGCGGTCGGATCCACGAGGACGAGCTGCGCCACGTCGCCTTCCACGGCGAGACGCTGCCGGCGTACCTCCGCACGATGCGACGCCCCGCTCGCGCCCTGGCGAGAGGCCTGTGGAACACGCTGGTGGCCGGCACCAGTGTGGTGGTCGCCGTCGATCACGGCGCAGCGTTGCGCCGGGCGGGATGTCGTCGGCGCGACTTCGTGGCCGACGTCCATCGGCTCCGCCGTGACCTCGACCGGGTGCTGTTCTGCACGCCGGGGGTGCCGACGACCTAGAGGTTGGCGGTGCGGGGACCGCTAGCGTGAGATGCTTTGCGCGTCGAGCGGCCGCGCCCGCACGCGCCCTGAGGAGCAGCCCCCATGACCGACACCAATCCCGACGCAGCCCCGGCCGAGCCCAACGGGTTCGCAGCCCTCGGCCTGCGCGACGAGCTGTTGGCCTCGCTGGCTGCCCTCGGCTACGAGGAACCCACGCCGATCCAGCGGGAGACGATCGAGGTCCTGATGGAGGGCCACGACGTGCTCGGTCAGGCGGCGACGGGCACCGGCAAGACCGCGGCCTTCGCTCTCCCGATCGTCAACAGCATCGAACCCGACGACGCACCGATCCCGGTCGCCCTCGTCCTCGCCCCCACCCGCGAGCTCGCGGTGCAGGTGAGCGAGGCGATGCACGGCTACGGCCGCCAGCAGCGGGTGAAGGTGCTGGCCGTCTACGGCGGCCAGCCGATCGGCCGCCAGTTCGGCGCCCTCGATCGGGGCGCCCACGTCGTGGTCGGCACCCCGGGTCGGGTCCTCGATCACATCCGCCGGGGCTCCCTGGCCCTCGACGCCATCCGCACCGTCGTGCTCGACGAGGCCGACGAGATGATGGACATGGGGTTCGCCGACGACCTCGAGGAGATCCTCGACGCCACGCCGGCCGATCGCCAGACCGTCCTGTTCTCGGCCACGATGCCGCCTCGGATCAAGTCGATCGCCTCCCAGCACCAGCGCGATCCGCGCCACATCGCGGTGAAGGCGAGCGACACCGAGGAGGGCACGGTCGCCCCGATCGACCAGCTCGCCTACTTCGTCCGCCGTCATCACAAGGCCTCGGCGCTCGGGCGCATCCTCGACGTCGAATCCCCCCAGGCGGCGCTGGTGTTCTGCAAGACCCGCAACGAGGTCGACCAACTCACCGAGACGATGAACGGCCGCAACTACCGAGCCGAGAGCCTCCACGGCGGCATGGACCAGAACACCCGTGACCGCGTCGTGGCTCGTCTCCGCGACGGCACCTCGGAACTCCTGATCGCCACCGACGTCGCCGCCCGCGGGCTCGACATCGACCGGCTGACCCACGTCGTGAACTACGACGTGCCGTCCTCGCCCGAGACCTACGTGCACCGGATCGGGCGCGTCGGTCGCGCCGGCCGCGAGGGCACCGCCATCACGCTGGCCGAGCCTCGTCAACGTCGCCTGCTCAACAACATCGAGCGGCTCACGAAGAAGAAGATCACCGTGGGCAAGGTCCCGAGCGTCGCCGATCTGCGGGCCAAGCAGATCGAGCAGACCACCGAGGCCGTGAGCGAGGCGATCGCCGACGCCGACGACGACGAGCTCGAGGCATTCGACGCGGTGCTCACCCCGCTCCTCGAGAGCGGGGCCGACGCCCGCACGGTCGCGCTCGCTGCGATCAAGCTGGTGCACGAGGCGAACGGCGCCGTCGTCGACGAGCCCGAGATCCCGCCGTCGGCCGAGCTCGAACGGCGCGAACGCAACAAGCGCGATCGCAACGATCGAGGCGGCAAGTTCGACCGCGACAAGCCCCGAGGCGACAAGCGGGGCCGCTTCGGCGACGACGACCGCCCGCAGCGGGCCTCGAAGAACACCGACGACACCGCCCTCTTGTTCATCGGAGCGGGCCGCGCCGCCAACGTCCGCCCCGGCGACCTCGTGGGCGCCGTCGCCAACGAATCGGGACTGACCGGCCGCCAGATCGGACCGATCCGGATCACCGAGCGATTCTCGGTGGTCGGCGTGCCGGCCGACCAGGCCGAGCGGGTGATCAAGGCGATGTCGAAGGCGACCGTCCGCGGTCGCAACGTGCGGGTTCGCCGCTACACCGACTGACCGACCCTGGCGCCCACAGAAACTGGAACGGGCTTCGAGTAACGGGTGGGT